>JASLCK010000394.1 GCA_030151865.1 Rhodospirillaceae bacterium
CCGGCGAGGGGGAGCGCATGGCTGTGCCCCCCAGTGACGCCCCGGCGGTGGACAAGACGGAATATGAACTGGTCACCAGCCTGGACGCCCTGCGGCGCTGGGTCGATGACGCCATGACTGCTGGTGTGGTGGCAGTCGATACGGAAACCACCGGCCTTGATCCCATGCGCTGCCAGTTGGTCGGGCTGTCGCTGGCAGTGACGCCGGGGCGGGCCTGCTATATCCCGGTGATGCATGACAGCGGCCCGGCTCAGGGCGACTTGCTGGGTGGTGCTGCGGTGCAGGGACCGCAAATTTTGGATAAGGCCGAGGTCTTGGCCTGTCTGAAGCCGATGCTGGAACATCCGGCGGTGTTGAAGATCGGCCATAACCTGAAATTCGACATGCTGGTGCTGTCCCGTGACGGGGTGTCGGTAACGCCGTTCGACGACACCATGCTGATTTCCTATGTCCTGGATTCCGGCGCGCATGGTCATGGCATGGATGAACTGTCCGAACTGCATCTGGCCCACAAGACCATTCCCTTTTCGGAGGTCTGTGGCACCGGCAAGAACCAGATCACCTTTGACCGGGTGCCGCTGGACAAAGCCCTGGCCTATGCGGCGGAAGATGCCGATGTCACCTTGCGTTTCCACCATGTGCTGAAACCGCGCCTGTTGGCCGACCGCCTGACCACCGTCTATGAAACCCTGGAACGCCCCTTGGCCCCGGTTCTGATGCGGATGGAACAGGCGGGCATCAAGGTGGATCGTGCCGAACTGGTGGCGATGAGCGATGAATTTGCCGGGCGCATGGCGGCGCTGGAGCGGGAAATCTGCGATCTGGCCGGAATGGACTTCAATGTCGGCAGCCCCAAGCAATTGGGCGAGGTGCTGTTTGACAAATTGGCTCTGCCGGGCGGCAAAAAGGGCAAGACCGGGGCCTATGCCACCGGGGCCGACGTGCTGGAATCCCTGGCCGGGCAACATCCCCTGCCTGCCAAGGTTCTGGAATGGCGGCAGATCGCCAAGCTGAAAAGCACTTATGCCGACGCCCTGGTGCATCAGATCAACCCCGATACCGGGCGGGTTCATACCAGCTTCGCCATGGCGGTGACGTCCACCGGGCGTTTGTCGTCGTCGGACCCCAATCTGCAAAACATCCCAATCCGCACCAAGGAAGGGCGGCGCATCCGTCAGGCCTTTATTGCCGAGCCGGGCTATCTGCTGCTGTCAGCCGACTATTCGCAGATCGAACTGCGTCTGGTGGCCCATGTGGCGGGGATCGAAGGGCTGAAGCAGGCGTTCCAGCATGGCGACGACATCCACGCCATTACCGCCAGTCAGGTCTTTGGCGTGCCGGTGGAAGGCATGGATCCGATGGTGCGGCGCAAGGCCAAGGCCATCAATTTCGGCATCATCTATGGCATCAGCGCCTTTGGCTTGGCCCAGCAACTGGGCATCAGCAATGGCGAGGCCAAGCAATATATCGATGCCTACTTCGCCCGTTATCCGGAAATCCGCGCCTATATGGACGAAACCAAGGCAACCGCCAAGGCCCAGAGCTGGGTGTCCACACCCTTTGGCCGCAAATGCCATGTACCGGGTATTCTGGACAAGAATCCGGCCATGCGCGCCTTTGCCGAACGCGCGGCGATCAATGCCCCGATCCAGGGCGGTGCCGCCGACATTATCAAGCGCGCCATGATCCGTCTGCCCGACGCTCTGGCCGCCGAGGGTTTGACGGCCCGCATGCTGCTGCAAGTGCACGACGAACTGGTCTTCGAAGTGCCGGAAGCGGAAGTAGAGGCCACCAAGGCCGTGGTCAAGCGGGTGATGGAAGGGGCTGTACAGCTTTCCGTTCCGCTGCTGGTGGAAATGGGTGTGGCCAAAAGCTGGGCCGAAGCCCACTGACCTGTCTGTTTGGCAAAAGTGATCATAAATCGAATTGATCGATTTATGATCACTTTATTATCAATTTAACTTGTTGTTTGCGGCTGCGTAAGGTGGAACCGTCTTCAAAGGCGAGGTTCCCCCATGAACGCACTTCCTTCCACCACCTTGCGTCTGCGCCTGTTCCTTGGATTCGGCGCGGTGCTGCTTCTGATGGCGGTTTTGACCGTCGTTGGAATTTCCCAGGTCAATTCCATCGATGGGGCGCTGATCCGTATCAACGACATCAACGCCGTCAAGCAACGCTATGCCATCAATTTCCGGGGCAGTGTGCATGACCGGTCTATCGCCCTGCGCGACGTGACCTTGGTGCCTGATGCCGAATTGTCGACGGTCAAAGCCGATATCGACCGGTTGGAAGGTCTTTATGTGCAGTCGGCGGGTCCATTGGACCGCATGATGGATGCCGGTATTGATGTCACTGCCGAAGAACGCTCGATCCTGGCGGCCATCAAGGCGGCCGAGGCACGTACCATGCCTGCCATCGCCGATGTCATCGCCGCCCGCCAGCAGGGTGACGGGGTGCGGGCGCAAGCCATTCTGCTGTCTCAGGCCCGTCCTGGCTTCGTCGAATGGCTGGCCCGCATCAACCAGTTCATCGATCTTGAGGAAAAGCGCAGTCAGACCGAGGCCACAGCGGCCCGCAAGATGGCACACGGTTTCCAGTACTTGATGCTCAGCCTGCTGGCGGCGGCCATTGTCGCGGGGGGTGGCTTTGCTTTGTGGACGGCTTTGTCGCTGCGGCCCCTGCGTCGCCTGACGGATGCTATGTTGGCTTTGGCTGGAGGCAATCTGACGGTGGTGGTGCCGCCGTCGGCCAGCCGCGATGAAATCGGCCAGATCACCTCGGCGGTTGGCGTGTTCAAGGCCAACGCCATCGAGGCGGAAGCTTTCCGCAGCCGTCAGGCCGAAGCCGAACAGCAGGCCGCGCGTCAAAAGCAGGCCGACATGGCGGCCTTGGCCCAGCAGTTCGAGGATCAGGTGAAAAGCGTGGTCAACGGGGTGTCGGCGTCGGCGGCGCAACTGACGGCATCGGCGCGGATGCTCAGCCAGAATGCCGCCGAGGGTGAGCGCAAGGTAACTATCGTGTCCGGGGCGTCGGATCAGGCGGCAGCCAATGTGGAAACCGTCGCGGCGGCAGCCGAGGAATTGTCGGCATCCATCGCGGAAATCGGACGGCGGATTGATGAGAGTGCGACCAAGGCCCGATTCGCCGCCAGTCAGGCCGAACAGACCAACACCATCGTCGATGGTCTGTCAGCCAAGGCCAGCAGCATCGGCGAAGTGGTGGCCCTGATCACCGACATCGCCAGCCAGACCAACTTGCTGGCTTTGAATGCCACCATCGAGGCGGCCCGTGCCGGTGATGCGGGTAAGGGGTTCGCCGTGGTGGCGGGCGAGGTTAAGACCCTGGCCAATCAGACGGCGCGCGCCACCGAGGATATCAGCCAGCAGGTGACGGGCATCCAATCGGCCACCAGTGCGGCTGTCGGGGCGATCCAGGGGATCGGTGCCACCATCCGCGAAGTCAACGAAATCGCCGCCGCCATCGCTGCCGCGGTCGAGGAACAAAACGCCGCCACGCGGGAAATCAGCCGCAATGTGCAGGAAGCGGCGGAGGGCACGGCCCAGGTGTCGGGTGCGGTGATCGACGTCCGCCAAGGGGCAGCGCAAACCGGATCGGCGGCAGCCCAGGTGTTGTCGGCGGCGTCGGCCCTGACCGATCAGGCCGGGCTGCTCAGCCGTCAGGTTGATCAGTTCCTGGCGGGGGTGCGGGGATAAACCGCGCTGGGGTGAACAAACGTAATGAAGGATAAGGCGGGGGCTTGGCGATCAAGCCCCCGCTTTTTGTTTATTGCCCCAGGGCGTCCAGGCCTGCCTGGAACAGATGGGTCAGGGCACTGCACAAATCGGCTTCCAATTCCGCCGGGGCGTTGAAGCGCGCCGACCAGACGACTTCGGTCTGCCCATCGGCGGTTTTGCCGACTTCGATCCGGCCGGTGTAGTCGCTGACCGGAAAGGGGGCGCTTTCGATCACATATTCCAATTGACGCTGGGCATCGTCCAACAGGGTTAGACGTTCCACCACGGTGTTGCCGTCGGGGGTGGCGACTTCACGCACCGATCCGACTTGCAGGGTTTCTCCGTTCAGCAAGCGGCAATGCTTGGCCAGCGGATGCCAAAGATGCAGCCCGCCGAAATCGCGGATTTTATCCCAACAGGCGGCGGCGGGAACGGAAAGGGTGGACTGGACAGCGACGCTGAACATGGGATCAACCTTCTTTTGGTGCTATGGCTGACAAACAGCATGCCGCTTGACGATGTTGCGTTCCAGGACCGATCCTGCACAAGTTCAGACTTTCTAGGACATAAATAATGGATCTGGACCTGCTGCGGGCCTTTGTCATCACCGCCGAGGAAGAGCATGTGGGGCGCGCTGCCCTGCGCCTGAATATTTCCCCATCCCCCTTGTCGCGGAGCATCCAGCGGTTAGAGGCGGAACTAGGTCTGACCCTGTTTGAACGTCAGCGGCAAAGGCTGCGTCTGACCGATCAGGGCCGCCGCTTTCAAACCGAGGCGCAGGATCTACTGGACCGGGCCCGGTCGCTGGAACAGCGGGCGCGCCAGTGGGGGCGGGGGATCAGCGCGGAAATCAGTTTGGGCTGTGTACCGGGGGCTGTGCAGTCGCCGATTATCCTGGGCATTCTCAGGCAATTGCGGGCAGCGACCAATGGTTTGGCGGTGCGCATGGTGACGGAACGTTCAGCCCCGCTGTTGGATAGTCTGCGGCGCGGGCGGCTGGATGCGGGCATCCTTTATACCCCGCCCCAACAGCCCGAGCCCGATCTGGAAATCCGGCATCTGTCAGATACCCGGTTTGCGCTGGTCCTGCCTGCCAGCCATCCCTTGGCCGATTTTCCCCAGATCGAGCCGGGTCAGTTGGAAGGCCAGCCCTGGATCACGTTGGATCGGGCGGCGTCTTCTTCCTTCCGCGAAGGGTTGCTGGACGCTTGCCGGGCGTGCGGTTTTGTTCCGGATATCCGGGCGGAGACCAACGATCTGCCGTCCATGCTGGCGTTGGTGGCGGCAGGGCTCGGCTTTGGCCTGACCATGGAAAATCTGCCCGACTGGATGCTGCCGCCCGGCGTGGTGATGCGGCCGTTCCCTGCCTTTCCGCTCAAGGTGTCTTTGTATCTGGCGTGGCGGCCCGGCCATGTCACCGCGCCGGTGCAGGCCTTGTTGAACGCGGCTGGGATTGCAAAATAAAAGGCCGGGACTGGCCCGGCCTTTTATGGTCTTTGCGTTCGTTTACTCGGCGGCGGTCTGCGGCGGGGCGTGGTCGTCCTCGATCCCGGCGGCCAGACGTTCCTTCAAGCGGGTGCAGCGCTGGCGCTCGCTGTCGGACTTCAACTGACCGCAGGCGGCCAGGATGTCGCTGCCGCGCGGCTGGCGGATCGGGGCGGAATAGCCCTGTTCGAACAGGAAGTCCGAGAACTTCTTGATGTCGCGGGCGTCGGAGCAGTCAAACTCTGCCCCCGGCCATTTATTGAACGGGATCAGGTTGAACTTGGCCGGAATACCATCCACCAGTTTGATCAACTGACGGGCATCGGCCAGGCTGTCGTTGACGCCCTTCAGCATCACATATTCAAAGGTGATGCGCCGGGCATTGTTGGTGGGATAATCGCGGCAGGCCTGCATCAGTTCGGCCAGCGGATATTTCTTGTTGATGGGCATGATGCGGTCGCGCACTTCGTCGGTGACGGCATGCAGCGAAATCGCCAGATTGACGCCCAATTCCTCGCCACAGCGGCGGATTTGCGGCACCACACCGGACGTGGACAGGGTGATGCGGCGCTTGGACACCGAAATACCTTCGCCATCCATGATGATCTTCAGTGCCTGAGCGACGTTGTCATAATTGAACAACGGCTCGCCCATGCCCATCATGACGATGTTGGAAATCAGCCGTCCGCCATCCATCGGGCTCGGCCATTCCTCGTAGGAATCGCGGGCCACCATGAACTGACCGACAATCTCGGCGGGGGTCAGGTTGCGCACCAGCATCTGGGTGCCGGTATGGCAGAAGCGGCAGGTCAGGGTGCAGCCGACCTGCGAGGAAATGCAGACCGAACCGCGATCATCCTCGGGGATATAGACGGTTTCGGCTTCGTTATTGTCGTCGAACTTCAAAAGCCATTTACGGGTGCGGTCGACCGAGGTCTGAACCCGCGAAATCTGGGGGCGCAGCACCACGAAATGTTCGGCCAGCTTTTCGCGCAAGGGTTTGGCCAGGGTGGTCATGGCCGCAAAGTCGGTCACGCCCTGGTGATAGATCCAGTGCCAAAGCTGCTTCGCACGGAACGGCTTTTCGCCGATACGCGCCATTTCCCCGACCAGTTCCTCGCGGGACAGGCCGACCAGATTCTTCAGAGTGTCGCTCATGGCCGATAGATAGGGGCGGCGTGGTCCCCAGTGCAAGAGAAACCTGCACGGAAAACCGCGCCGATCAGCCTATTTTTCGGTTATTTGACGCCGCAGGCCTTGCCGATCTCGGCATAAGCCTTGGCAAAGCCGTCCAGCGAGAAGGTATCGGCCACATCCGCGCCCTTGACCGGGCTGGAATGGGCAACCACGCTTTTGCCCTTCAGCATGGCCTGCACGACAGCCTTGTCGTTGTGGGTCCAGGCGGTGCTGTCTTGGGCGTAAAGGTCGAACTTGGCACCGCTGATGTCCAGTTCCGGCTTGCCATCCTTTTTAAAGGGGAACCCGGCGGAAACACTGACCACGTCGCGGCTTTTGTCGCCGGTGCGGTGGGTGACGCTGATGGCGGCGGGGCCACGGCCCTTGGGGGTGTTCAGGCTGTTGGCGGGCAAGGCGGCGGCATAGCAAACCTTGCCGTTCTTCTCGGCGTAAACATAGGCGCGCCAAGCCCCAAAAGTTCCCAACGACTTGGGCGCTTCGGCCTGGGCCGACAGGGGAAGGGCGATGAAAGCGGAGATGGACAAAGCAGCCAGTAAGCCTGCCGAAAACCGGATCTGCATTTTGGGTCCGTAGCTGTTTCCAAGGGATTTGGCCCATCAAGTGCCCCGCCCGGTCCGCCTTGTCAAGTCGCAGGGGGTGGAAAACAGCGAGAGATGCGGTTCCCCACGGTGGCCTGCCTTGCGACAAAAGAGCAGGTGGTTTCGTTGACCTATTTCCAAAGGAGTATAAAATACCCGGCAAGAAATAAGCTTTAGAGTTATGTGGAGGAGGAATGGCCATAGTTGCGCGCGGACAGGCCGAACCGGCTGTTCGTCCTTCCTCGTGGTCGGCCCGTCGGGTCGCCGTGGCTATGATCCTGGGTCTTTTGACCTGTGCCGCGTTGCAATTGCGCGCCGATTATCTGACCGCCATCAACAATGCCGAAACCCTGTCTGGCGCGGTCGCCCAGGCCATCGATCAGCATCTGGGCGGCAGCATCCGCAGCATTGACAGTCTGTTGGACGAAGTGGCTTCGGCGGTCGAGGGGCGGCGCGCCGATACCCCGCAATTCGCCATCCATATCCAGACCCGTTTGGCGGCGTTTCCCGAACTGCGGTATGTCGGCGTGGTCAATGCCCAGGGGCGGATGCAGTCCCGGACATGGCCCGATATCGGCGTGCCGCCAGAGGGACTCGAAGTTTCGGACCGTGATTATTTTACTCGCCAGCTGAACGCTATCGGACCGCCCCGTCTGGTGGTCGGCACGCCGGTCATGGGCCGCATCAGCGGCGAGCGGACGGTACATCTGTCCAGGCCGTTGCGCGGTTCCGACGGGCGCTTCATGGGGGTGGTGGTGGCGGCGGTCAACACGGACCGCTACGCCAATTTCCTGTCCACCATGCTGCTTGACCCCGATGGGGCCAGCGCCATGATCGGTCTTGATGGGCGGTTGCTGGCCCGTGCCCCCAACTACCAGGAAACTTTTGGCCGCGATATTTCCGACAGCGATCTTTTGCGGATTTGGGTGCGCCGTGCCCCGGTGTCGGTGGCCCATCTGGTGGCGCGCACCGATGGCAACGAAAAGCTTTTGGCCTATCGGGTATTGGATGGATATCCGCTGTTGGTATCGGCGGGGATCTCGAAAAAGAAGGCGCTGGGATCATGGCGGCAGATGGTCTGGGCCGAGGGCATTCTGCTTTTAGCCATTTCCGCCGCCTTGTTTTATTGGGCCCGGTTGGCCGATCTGCGCAGCGCCAGCCTGCTGGGTGAACGGGCCAAGCTGGAAGCCACGGTGGTCGAGCGTACCAGCAGTCTGATGGCCAGCGAGCGGCGTCTGTCGCAAATCCTGGCCGGGACCAGTGACGGCTTTTGGGATTGGGATCTGATCGGCGGCGGGCGCTATTTGTCGCCGCGCTGGTTTGCCATGTTCGCGATCGATGTCGCCTTGACCGACGACCCCGCCAAGGCGGTCGAGGTTTGGCTATCGCGCATCCATGCCCAGGACCGAGATGCGGTTCTTGCCGCCTTGGATCATTGCGAGGCTGGGCGTCATGACCGCTTCAATGTGGAATATCGCTACCGTCCCAATCCGGCCAGCCGCTGGCAGTGGATTCTATCGCGCGGTACTTTGACGCGGGGCGAGGATGGAACGCCCCTGCGCCTGACCGGGGCCGATACCGACATCAGCGACCGCAAGGGAACGGAAACCCAATTGCGGGCCGCCTCGGGTCGGCTGAAGTTGGTGCTGGAAACCGTGGCCGAAGGCATTGTCGGGCTGGATGATGAAAGCCGGGTGGTGTTTGCCAACCCTGCCGCAGCCCGCATTCTGGGCTGGTCTTCGGCCGAGGCCATGCAGGGTGGAAAGTCGTCCGATATTTTGGGGCATGTGCTGTCCGATGGTTCGCTGTGCGTCGGCTCCGGCTGCGCCATCCGGCAAACCCTGGAAGATGGCGAAGTTCGGCGTGTGACCAACGAAAGCTTTCGGGGGGCAAGCGGCGTTCTGAAGCCGGTGGAATATGTGGTGTCGCCCCTGGTGGTGGAAGATATCGTGGTCGGGGCCGCGCTGATTTTCCACGATGTGACCGAACGGCGGTTGGCGGAAATCGAAATCACCCGTCTGACGGAATTCCGCCGCGCCATTCTGGATGCTGCAGGCAACGCCATCGTCGCCACAGACACCCATGGGGTGATTACCCTGTTCAATGCCACGGCGGAAAAATGGCTGGGCTATATGGGACCGGACATGGTGGGAAAACAGACCCCGGCCATTTTGCATGACCCCGAAGAAGTGGCGGCGCGCGCCGGGGAACTGAGCGAGCGGTTGGGACGTCCCCTTGAAGGCGATTTTGCGCCGCTGGTGGCGGTGACCGAAAGCACCGGTCAGACCGATGTGCAGGAATGGACGTTGCTGGCCCGCAACGGCACCCGAATCCCGGTGCTGCTGTCCACCAGCGCCTTGCGCGACGATCTGGGGCAAATTACCGGTTATCTGGGGGTGGCCCAGGATATTTCCTCGATCAAGGGGCTGGAACAGGATCTGAAGCGATCCAACGCCGAATTGGAACG
>JASLCK010000001.1 GCA_030151865.1 Rhodospirillaceae bacterium
GGCAGGCGCACGGCGGAAACCAAACCAAAGACCAGCAACGAAGCGCCGATAAAGGCGACAAAGCCCATGAGCACGTCCATTTTCACATCCCTTTACTCTGGCGGCTGAACGCCTTGTTTTCTGCGCCAAAGGGTGGCACGGGGCAGTTTGCCCTGTCAACGAAACAACGAAATTTTTACGTCCCTCTTACGCTTTTCCGGCTCGAACGCTGACGGGATTGCGGACCACGATGGATCATCGCAACACTCCATGGTGTCCGCCATGTCCGACGCCCCGGCCTTTCAGCGTTTTTTCACCCCGCAACGACGTATTCTGATCTGGGTGGTGTTCACCCTGGTGATGTCGCGGGTCATCCTGGCCCTGGCGGTCCGCTGGCTGGAATAACCTTCCAGCCAGCGCAGCCCGCACTTAGTTGAAGCCCAGATGATGCGGCAGCCACAACGCCAGTTGCGGAAAGACCACCACCAGCATCAGGGTCAGGAACATTGCCAACATCAGCCACAATACCCAGCGCAGGGTGGATTCGATGCTGGTGCCGGCAATGCGGCACGTCACCATCAGGTTGACCGCCATGGGCGGGGTAAACTGGCCGATGGCAATCTTCAAGGTCAGGATGACGCCGAACCACACCAGATCCCAATGATAGGTCTGGGCGATGGGAATCAGCAGCGGCAGCAGGATGATGAAGGTGGAAACCCCATCCAGTAAGGTGCCGATGATGATCAGCATGACAATCAACAGCGCCATCACACCGTATTGACCGATGCCCAGATTGACGATGCCGCTGGCGATGGGATCGATGATGCTAAGCGTGCTCATCGCCCAGCCGAACACGCTGGCCAACCCCACCACGGTCAGGATGATGGCCGAAATTTCCGCCGCCTCCACCATCATGCTGTAGATGTCCTTCATCTTCAGCGTGCGATAGACGACGATGCCCAGGAACAGGCCATAGGCCACGGCAATCACCGCCGCTTCGGTCGGGGTGAACACGCCAAAGCGCAAGCCGCCCAGAATCAGCACCTTGGCGAACAGCCCCAGGAAAGCATCCTTGAAGCTGGCCCAGAACGGGGGACGCGGCTCGTGGCTCTGCTCGGCGCCCAGATTGTATTTGCGGGCCAAAAGCCAGGTCGGAATGATCAGCGCCAGACCGGCCATGGTGCCGGGGATGATCCCGGCAGCAAACATGGCGGTGGCCGGGGCCGACGGCACCAGCACGCTATAGATGATCAACGCCACCGATGGCGGGATCAGGATGTCGGTGGCCGCCGCCGCCGCCACCACGCTGGCGATATAGGATCTGGGATATCCGGCGCGCAACATGCTGGGTGCCATGACGCCCGTCACCGCCGCCGCGATGGCCGGACCGGACCCGGAAATGCCACCCATCATCATGGCCACCACCACCGCGATGATGCCCAGCGATCCCCGCCCGCGGCCAATGATGGCGGTGGCGAAATTGACCAGTTTGCCCGCCACGCCCGAACGGTCGAAAATCGTCCCAGCCAGCACGAACATCGGAATGGTCAGCAGCGGATATTTGGCAATGCCCGCCCAGACATTGGTGGGCACCGCCAGAATCCCCAGCTTGGCGGCGACGATCGCCCCGGTTCCAGCCAGACCGAGCGACACCGCGATCGGCGTCCCCAGCAAAAGCATGACGAAGAACGCGGCGAACAGACCAAAACCGATCATTGGTCAATCCCCCGCACCACCCGGACCAAGCGCCCCAGGGCGCGCAACGACACCACCGCCGCCAGGATCGGCAGCCACATGGTGTAAAGCCACTGCGGCACCCCCAGCGCGGGCGACGTCACTTCAAAATCGTAATCATCCCAAGCGGTCTGCGCCCCATAAACGGTCAGGATCAGAAACATCGCCAGGATCGCCAGGGTACAGAAAACCTCCGCCGCCTGACGGCCGCGCGGCGGCAGTTTGTCAGCCAGAAAGGTGATGCGCATGTGACGGTTGCGCACCACCGCCACCGACGCCCCCAGCAGGGTCATGATCACCATCAGGCAGATGGAATATTCTTCGGTGAAGGCGAAGGAGATATCGGTGAAATAACGGGCCAGCACATTGGCAAAGGTAATCAGCGCCACCACGGCCATGGTCAGGGCGGCCAGGGCTTCTTCCACCTTGATCGGAATCCAGGTTTTCGGCGGTGTCTGTTCCGCCTCGGTCTCAAAGGGTAAGGGTTCGGCGCTCATGGAATATCTCGGACTTTAAAGGAAAAACCGCCCCCGCATGGGCCTCACGGTCCGTCGGGGGCGGTGATTGCAATCAGCTCTGACTTTTAACGCTTGGCGATGGCGTCTTCGGCCTTCTTGACCAGCGGTTCACCGATGGTCTTGGCCCACTTGTCGAAGACCGGACGGGTCGCCTTGCGGAAGGCATCCTTTTCGGCATCGGACAGACGCACCACCGAAACACCGTTGGCTTCGATGGCCTTCAGGGTTTCGTCATCGCCGCCAGCAATGCCCTTGCGGGCCAGGGCGACTTCTTCCTGAGCGGCCTGCACGGCGGCTTCACGCACCAGCTTCTGGTCTTCCGGCGACCAACTGTCCCACACGGTCTTCGACACCACGAAGATCAGCGGATCGGCCACATATCCCCACAGGGTCAGATGCTTCTGATTGACCGTATGCAGCTTGGCGGCCGAGAAGATCGACAGCGGATTTTCCTGACCATCGACGGCACTGGTGGCCATGGCGGGCTGGGCGTCGGCCCAGCTCATCTGCACCGGGTTGGCCCCCAGCGCGGTCATGGTGTCAACAAACAGCGGGCTGCCGACCACGCGCAGCTTCAGCCCCTTCAGATCGTCGGGGGCATGGACCGCGTGCTTGGAATTGGAAACTTCGCGGAAGCCGTTCTCGCCCCAGGCCAGCGGCACCACGCCCTTGGACGACAGGATGTCGAACAGGTCCTTGCCCACATCACCGTGGGTCAGGGCGTCGATGGCCTTGTAATCGGGCATCAGGAACGGCAGGGCGAACAGGTTCAGTTCCTTGATCTGCGGCGACCAGTTAATGGTCGAGCCAACGGCCAGATCAATGGTGCCCTGACGCAGCGCGGTGAATTCCTTGGTCTGATCGCCGCCCACCAGGCTGGTGCCGGGATACATCTTCACCGAAATGCGCCCTTGGGTCTTTTCCTTGATCAGTTCGGCCCACCGCTTGCCGCCCGCGCCCCAGGGAAAGCTGTCGGGCAGCACCGTGGACAGACGGTACTCTTCCTTATAATCGGCAGCGACGGCGGGACCAGACACCGCCAGCAGGGACGCGGCCATGGCAACGCCGCCAAAAGCCAGGACGCCATATCGGGCCAGTTTCGTCACAATCGTCACAGCAATCCCCTTCCTTGGGCAAAAAATCGGACCACAGAGAATAACCTTTCTCGAACATCATTCAAGCCGCATGCTTATTTCACCAGGATCGTAAAAACGTTCATTATCTTTCCACCATCCGGTGATAATCAGTTTTTCAGCGGCATATCTTGACCCTGACGGTTGGGTCTGGGCACTCTGGGCCCCTTATCGTCCGGGATTGTTGATGCCGCCTGTGTCCTTGCTCCGTTCCTTCAAGCGATTGCTGCGCCTTTGGGCGATGGGTTTGGCTTTTCTCCTGGGCCTGATCACCGTCGCCCAGGCTGCATCGGGCCCGCTGATGCTGACGCCCGAGATGAAATCGGTGGATCTGGGGACATACTGGTCCGTGCTGCGCGATCCCGGCGGCAAACTGACCTTGCAAGACATTATCGAAGCCGACCGGGCCAAACTGTTTCAGCCCATCCCCGGTGATCTGGCGGCGGGATACACCACCGACGCATTGTGGCTGCGGGTCGAAGTCATCCGCCGGGCCGATAGCGACGATCAATGGTGGCTGGAACTGGACCCGCCGTTTGTGGATCGGGTCGTCTTATATGCTCCCAGCATCGACGGTGACCGCCCCCATGTGGCAGGCCGACGCCTGCCCCTGGAAGCCCGCGATCTGGCCAGCAATTACCTGCTGTTCGGCCTGTCCCTGCCCGAAGATATGCCGACCACTTTATATATCCGCCTGGAAAGCCAGACATCGCTGGTGGTGCACGGCAAGCTGCTGCCGCGGTCTTTTTTGTTTCACACCATCCAGTCCGATCTGATCATTCTCAGCATCCTGTTTGGCAGCATGTTGTTGATGACCCTGATCAGCGCCACCTTTGCCCTATGGCTGCGGGGCAGCCAATATCTGCCGTTCGCGGTCTGGACCTTTGCCAGCCTGTGCCAGTTTGCCGCCAACACCGGCATGATTCAGGTCTTGCTGCCCGACTACCATCGCTACAGCTATATTTTTCATGGTCTCAGCATGGCTTTAAACGTTGCCTGCGGGGCCTGGATGGGCATTGCCATCCTGGATAGCAGAAAACGTCATCGCTGGATTCACATCTTCTTCCTGTTTCAGATTGCCGTGGGTTTGCTGGTCACTCCAGCCCCCTGGTTTGACCGCTATGATCTGGTGCCGCGCATTCTGAACCCGGTTGTCCTGATCTCGCTGATCATCAGTTCCTGGGGATTGGCCGTGGATGTGCGCAACCGCATTCCATCGGCCCTGACCTATCTGATTGGTTTTGGTCTGACCATCCTCATCACCATGCTGGTGATCCTGCGCAACATGGGCATCATCCCCAACAGCGAGTTCTTGGCCTGGGGCTATGTGCTGGCCGCGCCGCTTTATATGGGGGTGGTCAGCGTCGGTTTGGCCAATGGCGTGCGCTGGTCCGAAAAACAACGGGCTTTGGCCCAAGCCGCCTTGCTGGAGGCATCCCGGCAGTCGGAACAGCAATTGGCCGAGCGGGTCAGCCAGCGCACCCACGCCCTGGAAAACGAAATCCAGGAACGCCGTCAGGCGGAGAAACTGCTGCGCGACAGCGAAATGAAATTCCGCAATCTGGTGGAATCCGCCCCCATTCCAATCCTGGTGGCGATCGAGCCAGAAGGCTATATCCTGTTTGCCAACCCACTGGCGGAAAGCCTGTTGAAACCGCCAGTCGGGCAGCGGTTGGACGACCTGTTCCCCAATGATGGCGACAGCCTGTTCCTCCGGCTGCGCAGGGCCGATCTGACCACCGATCTGGAAGTGCGCCACACCATGCCCGATGGTGAAGTCCGCTGGCTTTTGCTTTCAGGCATCCGCATGCAGTTCGATCGTCAGGATGCGGTGATGATCAGCATCAACGACTTCACCGAACATAAGCGGGTGGAGATCAATCTGCGCGATGCCCGTACCCAGGCCGAAGCGGCCCTGATGGTGCAAAAGATGGCGATGACCGAGCAACGCGACTTTCTTGCCATGGTCTCCCACGAATTCCGCACCCCCTTAGGCATCATCACCGCATCGGCGGAATTCGTCGAACTGGACCTGCCGTCCGATGACGAGCAGGCACGCGAGGAAGTGGATAAAATCCGCCGCGCCTGCCAACGCATGCTGAAGCTGGTGGAAAGCTGTCTGTCCGACGAATGGCTGGAATCCATGGCCCTAGGCCGCGCCTCGACCCCGCTCAATCTGACCGAACTGGTCAAGGAAGCCGCCCAGACCGCCGCCATCGGCCAAAATCCCTTGCGTCTGTTTCTGCCGCCGCCCGACCGTTTGCCGCCCATGGTGGACGGCGATCCCGCCCTGCTCAGCCTGATGCTGGGCAATCTGATCGAGAATGCGGGTAAGTATTCCAATGGCTTTGGACCGATCGACGTGGCCTTATTTGCCGCCGACACGGATCTGGCCGTCATCGAAGTTTCCGACCGCGGCCCCGGCATCCCGGAAAGCGAGTTGGAACGCATCTTCGATAAATATTACCGCCTACCCTCAACCCAGGCCAAACCGGGGGCCGGTCTGGGGCTTTATCTGGTGCGGCGCATCCTGAACAGCCATTTCGGCACCATCCGCGCCAGCCTGCGCGAGGGCGGCGGCACCACCTTCACCATCGCGCTGCCATTACGGCAGAATAGGTAAGAAATAGACAGATCAAGGTGGGAAAAAGCCAGGAAAAACCACCCTTTAGCACGTTCCATTCAAGTCTTTGACATGTATACTCGCAAGCTGTCTGGACTTATGAGAACAGGACCGCGCGCCGTGGCCATTCAAGTTGTGATCGTTGAAGACGATGTGGATTTGCGCGACACTTTTTGCCGCTATTTGACCCGCGTCGGCATGAACGTCACCGGCGTCGGCAGCGTCGAGGAGTTCGAGGCGCTGAATGTCTCGCCCGATATCGCTATTTTCGACATCAACCTGCCGGGCGACAGCGGTCTGGTAGGGGCTGGACGTCTGCGCCTGACGTCACGCGCGGGCATCATCATGCTGACCGCCCGCGATGCCCTGGACGACAAGGTGCTGGGTCTGTCCCTGGGGGCCGACGCTTATCTGGTCAAGCCGGTGCATATCCGCGAACTGGAAGCGATGATCCGCAGCCTGTATCGTCGCCTGACCGATGAAAACACCAGCCAGCCGCAGGCCCCGGTCCCGGTTGAGGATGGAGCCTGGATTCTGGACACCCGCCGCTGGAGCCTGACCCCGCCCGGTCGGCAAAACGGGGTTCCTCTGTCGGCGGCGGAATATCATTTTCTGTCGGTGCTGATGCGCAGCTTTGGCCAGCCCGTCCCGCGCGAGGATATTTTGCAGGCCCTGGGCAAGGGCAACAGCGAAACCGAACTGCGCGGCCTGGATACCTTGTTGTCGCGCCTGCGCAAAAAAGTAGAAACCGAAGTGGCCGGAATTGAATTCCCGGTCCGCTCGGTGCGCGGCATCGGTTACGTCTTCGCAGCACCTGCGCGCAACCAATAGCGCACCGCTTTATTTATCCACCGCTTTCCCCTCGCCGCTGGGCATGGCACCGTTGTTTTGAGTTGCCAGATCATCCTATTGGGTGGACCATCGGTATAATAATGCAAGGAGGGGACAAGCATGACAGACCGGTCCACGTTACCCCGCGTCGCCGCTTTGGTCGGCCCTTACGCCAGCGGCAAAACCAGCCTTCTTGAAAGCCTTTTGTTTGCCACCGGCGCGATCCCTCGCAAGGGATCGGTCAAGGACGGCACCTCTGTCGGCGACGCCAGCCCCGAAGCCCGCCATCGGGCCATGAGCATCGAAGCCAATATCGCCCAAACCACCTATCTGGGCGACAGTTGGACCTTTCTCGATTGCCCCGGTTCCATCGAATTTCAGCAAGATGCCTTTAATGCTCTTTTGGTGACCGACGCCGCCGTGGTGGTGGTCGAACCCGATCCGGCCCGCGCCGTCATGGTCGCCCCACTGCTGAAGTTTCTCGACCAGAACGCCATCCCGCATCTGATCTTCATCAACAAGGCCGAAGGCGGCGATGTTCGCCTGCGCGAAGTTCTGGAAGCCCTGCAAACCGTTTCCGAACGCCCGCTGCTGCTACGCGAACTGCCGATCCGCGATGGACAGACCATCACCGGCTATATCGATCTGGTTAGCGAGCGCGCCTATAAATACCGCCCAGGCCAGGCATCGGAACTGATGAGCCTGCCCCAGACCGGCCTGTCCGACGAGCAAAATGCCCGTCAGGACATGCTGGAACATCTGGCCGACCTGGACGATTCCCTGCTGGAAGAACTGCTGGGCGACGCCACCCCACCCAAGGGCGAGGTCTACGACAATCTGTCGCGTGATCTGGCCGCCGACCTGATCGTGCCGGTGTTCTTCGGTTCCGCCGCCCAGGATTACGGCATCCGCCGTTTGCTGAAAGCGCTGCGCCACGAAGTGCCCGGCCCCGCCGATACCCGCTGGCGTCATGGCGTCCTGCCGGATGGCGAGGCCCAGGCCCGCATCTTCAAGACCGTGCATGCGGCCCATACCGGCAAACTGTCCTATGCCCGCATCTGGCGCGGCGACTTTGCCGAAGGCGGTCTGGTCAACGGCCAGCGTCCATCGGGTCTGTTCGCCCCCGCCGCAGGCAAACTGGTCAAGGTTGCCAAGGCCCAGCCCGGCGATCTGGTGGCCTTTGGCCGTCTGGAAGCCTCGGCCACCGGCGACACATTAGGGCCGCCCGATGCCGACCAGATGCCCTGGCCTGCCCCGCTGCCGCCGCTGTTCTCGCTGGCGGTGCGCGCCGACAAAAAGCAGGACGAAGTTAAACTGACCGCCGCCCTGGCCAAGCTGTGCGAGGAAGACGCCTCGCTGTCGATCCAGCATGACATGGAAGGCAGCCAACTGATCCTGTGGGGTCAGGGCGAAATCCACTTACAGGTGGCGTTGGAAAAGCTGAAAAGCCATTTCAATCTGGCGGTCAGCGGCGGGAAACCGCAAGTGCCGTACCGCGAGACTATTCGTAAAACCACCTCGATTCATGGCCGTCACAAGCGCCAGTCGGGTGGACATGGGCAGTTTGGCGACATCCATCTGGACATCGCCCCGCAGCCGCGCGGCGCCGGCTTTCAGTTTAATGACAGCATCACCGGCGGCGTGGTGCCCAAACAATATATCCCCGCCGTCGGCGAAGGGGTGGCCGAGTATCTGAAGCAAGGTCCGCTGGGCTTCCCGGTGGTGGACGTCAAGGTCACTTTGACCGACGGCAGCTATCACGCGGTAGACAGTTCCGATATGGCCTTCAAGACTGCGGCCCGCATCGCCATGACCGAGGGCATGCCCCAGTGCGAGCCGGTTCTGCTGGAACCGATCCTGTCGGTGGAAATCGCCGTGCCGTCGGACTACACCTCCAAGGCGCAGCGGGTCCTGTCGGGACGGCGCGGCCAAATCCTGGGCTTCCACGCCAAGGAAGGCTGGAAAGGCTGGGACAGTGTGCAAGCCTTTCTGCCCCAATCGGAAATGGGCGACCTGATCGTCGAGTTGCGATCCCTGACCATGGGGGTCGGCACTTTTTCGTGGCGGTTCGACCATTTGCAGGAACTGACCGACCGCACGGCCGACAAGGTGGTGGAAGACCGTAAAGCTGTGCTGGCGGCGCAGTAACCGCATTGCCAACCCACACAGCTTGAGCCCTAGAAAAAACCAAACGGCCCCGGATGAATTCCGGGGCCGTTTTACTGTGGCGTCTTTCAGGCCCGCTCGGCCAGCACCGCGTCAACCCGCTCGATATAAGCCGTTAAGCCCGGCAAAGCCTGGGCGGCCTGCTTCAGGCCGGTTTCCATCGGCACCCGCAGGATATTGACCAGGAACCCGTAAAGGCTGGCATCCACCGAGGTCGGACGATCCCCCAGCAGGAACGGCTTATCCCCCAGGATCGTCAACAGTGTCTGCAAATCGGCAGCCCCCTGGGCATAGATCTTGTCCGGCGGCAAACGGCCATAGCCTTGCCCATGCAGCATGCGGCGAATTCGGCGCAGCATCAGCGGCGGCACGATCAGGCGGATGGGCAGCGGCAGGCGCGCAAAGAATGCCTGGCGCAGCGCTTCCAACCCGATGGGATCGACCCAGCGGCTATAGACCATGACGAAGAACAGGCTTTCCTCGATGGTGCGGCGGATCAGATGGGCCAAAGCCTTATCCTGATCGGACAAGCCGCCATCCAGCCGGTTGCCATAGGCGGCTTCCAGATAGGCGACAATCTCGCCGCTGTCGGGGATCACCTGCCCCTGATCGATGATATAGGGCAGCTTGCCGCGCGGGGCCTTGTTGGACATGGTGCGATGCACCTGATACGGCAGCCCCGCCAACTTGAGATAGGTTTCCGTCTTCAGACAGAACGGACTGGGATTGATACCCCACCCCGAGCCGAATTGATAAAGCTCGATCATCGTTCCTCCCCATCGTTTTTCACAGTTTTATTTTGAACGATAAATTAGCGCACAATTTAGTTTACAGACCAGCCCTATCCTCAAAGATCGTCGCCAAAACCAGGGCTTATTTAAAGGCCTCCGGCACCGGCTTGCGGGGTTGGGTGGCGAACAGCTTGATCAGCTCTTCCTTGGGAATGCGGACCGTGTTGGAGTGGTTGTAGTAGCCAAGACCGGAGTTGCTGAAGGTTAGACAAAGATCATGCGGTCGCTCCCGCAGGTCATATTTCTTGGAATCACCGGCATTAACAGTTTGATACGTCCAAAAGAAAGCACGATAAGTATATGGAGGGGAGCCATTATCAGTATTCCCTCTCCACAATGGAATATATTTACCATTTTCAACCCTGTAAATAGGACTATAAGCTATACTTCCATTTCCATCATTATATTCATGATTGCATATTTTCATGAAAGCCTGAGCACCATTATTATTTTTTATTGTCTCAAGCTGATAGTCCTCATTGGTCACAAGGATTACCTCAACACCCTCACCAGAATCCCGTCCATAATCAACCAATGGACCTGATCCAAAATGCATTTCCACATAGGTCAGATCATCGGGAATGTTGTAAAGCGGCCCGCAGGCAGGCAACGCAAGCAGCGCCAAGAGGCTGATCTTCTTCATTTTTCACCCACGATCCAGGCCACCCTATATAGTTAACAAGACGCCAAGCTTAACGCCCAACATCGCTTACCACCCCATCATCCGGATCGACTCTAAAGGCCGCCAGATAGGTCTTAAAAACCCGCAAATCTTCAGACCAATGATCGCGTGTCGTCCTCAACTGTAACGTGATTTCAATCCATTGCGAACGGTCAGAGGCATTGCTATTGCGAAAGGCGCGGATTAAAAGTCTGACGGTTTGGTCCTTATCCTCGATCCGACATGCCGCCGATGGCCGATGATCAAGACGATAGTGGCGCAGTACCGGTC
>JASLCK010000022.1 GCA_030151865.1 Rhodospirillaceae bacterium
TGATCCATCAGGTCGCTATAAGCTCTGTAATAGCGCCCCAGTTCCTCCAGGTCTTAGTTAAATGGCATATTGCCGGTGAACATCGACGAATAACAGTACAGTCAGGTATCCAGGGGATTGCGATGTCTGTGTAAAATCCGCGCGTTGGGAAACAGTTTGCGGATCATGCCGATCAGGTGAAAGTTCAGCAGCATCTTGTCGGTGATGCGCAGGGCTTGGGGCGGGGCATCCTTGCTGGTTTGCGCCAGATAATCGCCTGCCGCCTTGCGGGCTTGTTCCGCTGTCAGTTGGGCGGCTTGTTCGGGAAAGACCAGCCCCAAGGCATCAACGGCAAGGCTGAGATAACTCACCTCTCCCGCCCCAAAAATCTGGGGATGGCTTGCGAGAATCTGTTCCACCAGGGTTGAGCCGGACCGGGGCATGCCGACAATGAACAGCGGGCGCTGACTGGGATCACCCAGGCAATTTTCGTCCCTGAGGCTTTCGGCGTCAAAGCTTTCGGCGATCCGGCGCATTTGTGACAAGGCGGCGGCTTCATCGTAATCGATCTGCTGGCGATGCAGGCGGTTGGCAATGAACAGATGGTCAAAGGCTTCCGGATAGCGCTGCATATCATCCAGGGCTTTGCCCAGGGTAAAATGCAGATTGATGCGATCCTCGATCCACAGAGTTTGGCTTTTCGTCGCCAGGGTCAGCAATGCCTGTAAATGCGGGTCATCGGGCTGAAAGCGCTTCAGTTCGCTTAAGGCGCGATAGAACAAAGGCCGGTCGGGTTTCAAGGCGATGGCGCGTTCCAGCATGGCGCGGCCTTCATCGATCTGCCCCAGTTCCACCAGGGCGCCACCGCAGCTGTGTAAGGTTTCAGGGTTGTCGGGCTCCAGTTTCAAGGCGACCCGAAACATTGCCACCGCTTCCCTGGGGCGCTGGGACAACAGCAGGGTATGGCCCAG
The DNA here is from genome assembly GCA_030151865.1 of Rhodospirillaceae bacterium. Taxonomy (GTDB): domain Bacteria; phylum Pseudomonadota; class Alphaproteobacteria; order Rhodospirillales; family Magnetospirillaceae; genus JASLCK01. Next base: position 951 of record JASLCK010000022.1, read on the forward strand.
ATTGTGGCGGGGATGGAAAAAGTCGGGGGCCAGGGCTGCGGCCTGGTGAAATTCCTCGATGGCTTCCTGGTGACGGCCCTGATCGAGCAGGCACAGACCCAATTCATTATGGGCCAGGGCAATGCCGGGATCGTCACGCAGCACCGCGCGATAGCACTGTTCGGCGTCCTTTGGGCGTCGCAAGGTGTGCAGAACTTCCCCTAGCTCCATATCAATGGCGCGCACGTCGGGGGCCAACTCCGCCGCTTGGCGCAAGGACGCTTCCGCATCGGCCAAGCGCAACAGCATCTTTTGGGCGCGCGCCGCCTGAATGTGCAAATCAGCTTTGAGGGCGGGGGGCATGGGCAGGCCTTGGCCCAACAGGTCTTGGCAGAGCCGGGCGCAATAGAGGGGAAAGCCGCTTTGCCGCAGGGTTTCCAACAAGGCGATCAGATCGGGCACCGGCAAAGGATCGTGCAGATGCAGTAAAAGGCGGTCTGCCATGGCCTCCAGGCTTGAAAAAGTCTGGTCGGTGCCGCTGACGACCGCTGCGTGCCGATAGGGGTATAAATCTGACAGGTCCAGGGTGCAGCCGAGAAGTTTCTTTAAAGACCGTTGCAGGGCAGGCAGAGCCTTCGGCGTGCCATGCAGGCCGTCCAAGTCTATGGAAAGATCAAAATCCCCCTGTTGATCAAGCTGGGCCAGATGATAAAGAGCCCGAAAAATCAGGAAATGATCAGCCGGAGCGGCATCCTTCGCCAATGTGTGCCAGTGCGCCGTGTCGTGATCCGTAAAACCAGGGCCGGTCATCAGGCCATAAAGGGGGGCAAGTTCAGGCAACTCGCGGTTCTGTCCCAGGATCAGCCACAGCCGTTCCAGATAGGAAAAATCCCCCTGGGCGTTCTGGTTCATACAGGAAATGAACTGTCGCCGGGGCTGGCGATGCAGCCGGATATGGGTGCCTGCAAAGGTCTGGCGCAGCCATTGGCTGCGCAGCGGATGATCGATCAGGACAAACACCGAGCGGCGTCCCAGCAGGCGGTCTTGAGCCATCAGGCGGTCAAAATAATCGAACAACGCCGGGGCAGGTGTGCCTTTGTCCAAGTGGTAAGAGGCAAATCGCCAGGAGGAGGGGAAGTCCGCCTGCCAATCGCCATGCAAGGAAAGACCCTGGCGGTCAGCCAATTTCTGCCAGAAATAGCTGGCACCATTGCGCCAGCCCGCATGAATAAAGACGGGCCCGGCTGGGTGAGCGGCTTTGTCTGGGGCGGGTTTAGCCAAAACGACGGGAACCTTATAAGGATCAAGCGATCCTGACAGTTTCACGCCCTATTGTTTCTCTTTGATAACCATGGCTGGGTATTCTGGTAACAGTCTGTTTCAGAAAATGCGCGGGCTGCATGACAACGCCCCGCCGACAGTGTCGACGGGGCGTTGGGGGCAAATCATAGTCGCGGGACGGCTGGTAAGCCCGAGAGCGGGACCCTGGCCGGATTGTCGTCTAATTGGTGCGGACTTGTTCCAGGAAGCGGGCAACCTGACCGGACAATCCGCCCAATTCCTGTTCCAGGGATTTGACGCCAGCCACCAGACCATCGGTGCCGTTCAGCAACGTGCGGGCCGTTTCTTCGGTCTTGGCAGCAGACTGGCTGACCTGTTCGATGCTGGCATGGACAGATGTGCCGCTTTCCGCCGCCTGCTGAACGCTGCGTGAAATTTCCTGGGTGGCCGCGCCCTGTTCTTCCACCGCCGACGCGATGGCCGAAGCGATTTCGCTGATCTTGCCGATGGTGGTGCTGATGCTTTGGATTGCGCCCACGGCTTCCTTGGTGGCGCTTTGCACCGCGCCGATCTGGGCGCTGATTTCCTCGGTTGCTTTGGCGGTCTGGTTGGCCAGGTTTTTCACCTCGCCCGCCACGACGGCAAAGCCCTTGCCGGCATCCCCGGCGCGTGCGGCTTCGATGGTGGCGTTCAGGGCCAGCAGGTTGGTTTGGCTGGCGATGTCGTTGATCAGCTTGACCACCGCACCAATCTTATCCGCGCTTTCCGCCAGACCCTGGATCATGGTGTTGGTGCGTTCGGCTTCACTGACGGCGGAACTGGCGACGGCGGTCGATTGTTCGACCTGACGGCTGATTTCGCGGATCGATGCGGCCAGTTCCTCGGTCGCGGCAGCGGCGGTTTGGATGTTGCTTTCCGAGACTTGCGAGGCGTGATTGGCCGAGTCGGCCTGCGAAGCGGTCTGGTCCGCAACGCCTGACATGGTCTTGGCGGCTTCGCGCAATTGTCCGGCCGAGGCGCTGACGCTGCCCGCCAGCAAACCAACCTTGGCCTGCAAATCATCGGCACTGTGCTTGATGAATTCGGCGGCGTTGTCTTCCGACGCCTGCATATAGGCGGCGGCGGCCAGTTCAAGATCGAACAGCAAGACAGACGACAGGGCGTCCAGGGCGTCGAGCAACTGCTCGGGCTTCTTGCGGAATGTCGGGCCGATTTCGCGGATAAAGCCGTGCATCACGTTGGTGTAAAAGACAAAGTACCAGCGCAGATCCAGGCCGGTCTTCTGGCGGCGCGTGAACAGGTCAACCGCCCCGGCGATCTGATCTTCACTGAATGTGGCCGGAAACAGTTCCTCCAGCCAGTGCTTGCGCTGGGCGTTGCTGACATCCTGGGGGGACAGGCCCTTATAGGCCTTAACCACATCCGGATATTGAAACAGCTTGTTCGCAGCCTGATCCAGAACCTTGCCGATATGCTGACGCGCCAACGGAGTGATGTCGCGCAGGACCGCTCGGGTACGGTCATCGATGCCCATGGATTCCAGGCGGCGGACGCGGTCTGTTTCAAACGCCATTTTACGCTCTCCTTGATTGATCCAGCCCGTTTTTAATATTTTAGAATTTCTAAAGTAATTGTCTTATTTTACTGATCTATATTGCCTGTAGGTCATCAATAAGACTGTGGTTGGGCTTTTGTTGTATATTGTATTTTTCGAATTTAACCTCAGGGTTGGTTTTATACAAGCCTGATTCCCTGGATCAAAGCCTTTTAAGGCAGACCCAGGTATGCATTTTGCTAAAAGAACTCGATTTTGTCAGGTTGGAATGGAGGCGTATAAACTATAGGGTTATATGACGTGGGGGATTCGGATAAAGCTTATGTGTATGACTTGTGAGACGATGTTTCTGTTTAAATATATTCAATTGATAAGTTATTTTTATTTAGTTTTCTGCTGTTTTCTATGTGTTTGAATATGAAAATGGCAGGGCGCTTGTGACGCCCTGCCATTTAAAAAGATCTGTTTTTCGGGGAAATCCGAGGGACTTTAGACCGAGAAGGAGCTGCCGCAACCGCAGGTCGATGTGGCGTTGGGGTTCTTGACGGCAAATGAGCTGCCCACCAGATCCTCGACAAAATCGATGGTCGATCCGGCCAGCAGATCGAGCGAGGTGTCATCGACCACCAGGGTCACGCCGAAATAGTCAAAGGCCCGGTCATCTTCGTGGCGGGCGTCGTCCAGGGCAAAGTTATAGGAAAAACCCGAGCAGCCGCCGCCATTGACCGACAGGCGCAGCGCCAGTGCCGGGTTGCCTTCCATATCTTTCAGCTTCTTGACACGGCGGGCGGCGTTTTCCGACAGGAAGACCTGACGTTCGGCTACAGCGGTTTCAGACATGGAAAACTCCTGACTTTTCTTGAACAGGGCTATGGCCCTTGCAACGGACTTCCCTCATTTGGGCAGAGTGGGGAAGTTTGTCAAATCTTACTCGTCGTCGAGTACGTTGAGGCGGAGCGAATCCAGGGCGCGGCGCTCCAATTCCTCTTCGTCCAGATCCTGATCGGTGTCTACCGGCAAGCCGTCATCATCGGCGCGGTTGGCATAACTGGACAGACCGGGGCGGGAATCCAGAAGGCCAGCTGCCTTCAATTCCTCGACGCCGGGCAAATCTTCCAGGCTGACCAATCCGAAATGGTCCAAAAAGCCTTCGGTGGTGCCCCAGGTCATCGGCTTGCCGGGAGTGCGCCGACGGCCACGCGGGCGAATCCAGCCGGCTTCGAACAAAACATCCAAGGTGCCGCGCGACAGGGCGACACCACGAATTTCTTCGATCTCGGCGCGGGTCACAGGTTGATGATAGGCGATGATCGACAGGGTTTCGATGGCGGCGCGCGACAGTTTGCGCCCGACATTCTGTTCCACCGTCAGGGCCGGGGCCAGATCGGGGGCGGTGCGAAACGCCCATTTGCCGCCGCGCTGCACCAGGGTGATGCCGCGCCCGGCATAGGTCGCCTGCAATTCGGTCAGGATGGCGGACAGATCGGCGTCGGGGGGCAGGCGTTCGGCCAGACCGCGTTCGTCCACCGCCTCGGCCGAGGCGAACAGCAAAGCTTCCACCAGACGGATATGTTGAAAGTCGCTCACTCTTGATCTTCTTCCTGTTCATCGGCGTCGCTGTGGGGCGATCTGACCCAGATGGGGCCAAAGCTGTCATCCTGGCGCAGTTCCAGCTTGCCTTGGCGGCACAGTTCCAAGGTGGCGACAAAATGCGCCGACAGCGCCGATTTGCCCAGCAGGCCGCGCAGATTGGGCGGCAGAAAGCTCATTAGGGTGGCCCAGCGCGGCATGCGGCCCAGCATGGATTGCAGGCGGAAAATGGCGTCATCGACCGAATAAAGGTCGGGGGCCTCGATCTTCAGGGTGACAACCTGACTGCGCCGCTTGAAATCGGCATAGGCTTTCAACAGATCGTAAAGCCCCACATCCCAGACCGGGCGGGCGATGATCTGAATGCCTTCGGGTTCGCCCCGTGCGAAGACGTCGCGGCCCAGACGGGGACGTTCCATCAATTCGCCGCCTGCCTTGCGCATGGCTTCCAGCCGTTGCAGCTGAAAGGCCAGGATGGCAGCCATTTCCTCACCGCTGGGTTCGTCCTCGGCTTGGGGCTCGGGCAGCAAGAGCCGGGACTTCAGATAGGCCAGCCACGCCGCCATCACCAGATAATCGGCAGCCAGTTCCAGATGCTGGCCGCGCACCTTTTCGATGAAGACCAGATATTGGTCGGCCAGGGCCAGAATGGAAATCTTGGTCAGATCGACCTTTTGGTCGCGGGCCAGACTCAGCAGCACATCCAGCGGCCCTTCGAACCCGTCGAGATCCACGACAAGAGAAACCCCGACCGCCGTTTCCGGCGACGGGGCTTCGAAAGCGTCGAAGGCGTCGGGCGCTTCGGCCATGGCGGATGTCACAAAAGCCCAACGGCGCTGAACAGAACGCGGGCCAGGAAATCCACCGGAATGCCGATGATCCAGGCGAACAGGTCAAAGCCGATCATCGGCAGCACGAACAGCCCGACCATCAGAATGGCGATGGTATAGCGTTCCATGTTGGCCAGCGGCAAAGCCAGTGACCGGGGCAGGACCGCCACCAGGGCGCGTCCGCCGTCCAGGGGCGGCAGCGGCAGCATGTTGAACACCGCCAACACCAGATTGATCGCCACCGAATTGTTGAGATTGCGGATTGCCCATTCCTGCCCCATGGACGGGATATAGGGAATGGCATACAGCAGCAGGGCAGAAAGCACCGCCAGCAGAATGTTGGTGGCCGGACCGGCCAGCGACACCAGCACCATGCCCGCCCGGATCGGGCGCAGCCGTCCGAAATTGACCGGCATCGGCTTGGCCCAACCGAACAGGAAATGGGTGCCCGACAGCAACAGCAGGGCTGGCAGCAAGATGGTGCCGAAGGGATCGATGTGATGCAGCGGATTGGCCGATACCCGGCCCATGCGCAGGGCCGTATCGTCGCCCAAGCGCCAAGCGGCAAAGCCGTGGGCGGCTTCGTGCAGGGTAATAGCCAGAATCAGCGGAATGGCCCAGACGGTCACTTGCTGGATGGCGTCGGCCATCTGGTGGGGAAAGGTCATGCCGTCTCCAAGCTGGACAGCCACCCATCCAGGGTGGACTGCGCGTCATCGGCCAGGGGCAGGCGGCGCAGCATGCTGTCGGCGCGAGCCAGACGTTCCTGGGCCGCGTCATCCAAGGGGCGAACGCCCTTGGCGACGGCCAGCATCTCGTCCATCTCGCCGTTGCAATGCAGAACCACGTCGCATCCGGCCTCAAGGCTGTCCTTGGCGCGGTCGGCGAAATCGCCTTTCAACGCCTTCATCGACAGGTCGTCGGACAGCAGCACCGCTTCGCACCCGATGGTGTCGCGGATGATCTGACCAATGACAATCTTGGATGTAGTGGCGGGACGCTGGGAATCAAATGCCTTATAGACTACATGGGCCGTCATCGCCCACGGCGCGTCGCGCAGCGAGCGGAACGGGGCAAAATCGCTGGCGGCCAGGGTGGCGGCGTCGGCTTCCACCACCGGCAGGTCCATATGGCTGTCCACCATGGCGCGGCCATGTCCAGGAATATGCTTGACGATGGGCATAACCCCGCCATCCAGCAAGCCGTCGCAGACGGCGCGGCCCAAATCGGCCACTAGGGCCGGATCATAACCAAAGGCACGGTCGCCGATGATGTCATGGGCCCCGGCCACCGGCACATCCAGCAGCGGCGCGCAATCGACATCGATGCCCAGATCGGCCAAGTCGGCAGCAATCAGGCGCGCATTCAAACGCGCCGCCTTGCGCCCCAGGGCGATGTCTTGGTCGGCCAGACGACCGAACACCGACATGGGCGGACGTTTGGGCCAGTGCGGCGGCTTTAAGCGCTGCACCCGTCCGCCTTCCTGATCGATCAGCACCGGGGCGCGCCGTCCGACGCAAGCGCGCAGATCATCGACCAAGGCGCGAACCTGGGCCGGGTTATCCACGTTGCGGGCAAACAAAATGAAGCCCAGGGGATTTTGCTCGGCGAAGAAACGCTTTTCGGCGTCGCTCAGGGTCAGGTCGGCGCAGCCATAGATAGCCGCCGACGGAATGTTATTTCTTGGCAAGGATACACCCCTGGCCGCTCTTGCTCAGGGCAGCGCAAATGGTTCGGGCCTGGGCCTCTTCCAGCGGACCGGCGCGCAGACGCCAGAAAATGCCCTTGGCTCCCAGATCGACGCGCACGATGTCGCTGGACAGGGACCCCAGAGTATCCTTGTGAGCGCCGCGAATGCGGTTCCATTCGTTGCGGGCCTCGGCCTCGGTCTTCACGGCGGCAAGCTGCACCACCCAACCGCCGCCAGCACTGGCGCGCGGCGCAGCGGCGGGAGCCGGAGCAGGGGCCGCCTTGGCGACCGGAGTGGGCGCAGGCGCAGGCGCGGCTTTGGCCGGAGGAGCCACGGGAGCAGGTTTGGCCGGTTGCGGGGCCGGTGCGGCAGGGGCCGACAGCGGAGCCTGGGCCGTCACCTGCGGCTGGGGCGCGGGCGTCGGGGCAGGCGGTTGCGCCGCTTGCTGAGCCGGAGCGCTCTGTGTGGCGGGCGGCTGCACCAGGGGCGCGGCGCCCCCTTCCTTGACCGGCGGTGCCTGGAAGGCGGGCTTGATGGACGGCTGGCGCGGCTGTTGGGCTGGGGCCTGGGGCTGTTCCGGCGGCGGCAGCAGGCTTTCGCGCTGGGGTTCGGCTTCACCTGCCGATCCCATGCGGTCGTAAACCCGCTTGTCCTGGTTCGGCACTTCCATGCCGCCTCGATCGTCGGGACCGGGTTTGGTCTTGATGGGGCGGTCGTCGGCCTTGATGACGGGAATGCCGCCATTGCTCGCGGTCTTGACCTGTTCGCCAAAGAAGATGTGACGGGCGGCGACGCCAAGCGCCGCCACCGCCAGCAAAGCCAGCGCGACAGTCAGGATAATGCGGGTATGCGCCCCCTTGCGGGCATATTGGCTGTCCGCATCGGAATCAAAGCGTTCCGGGATGATATCCAGGATTTCGCGGTCGATCGGGCTGCGGCCCCCCAGCCGGGGTTCGCCCCGCAGGTCATCCCTGGGGCTACCCAACTGCGGGCCGTCGCTCAGATCATCGCGCAAATCGTCGCGCATGGGCATTTGTTACCTCATCTCCTCAACCGGCTCGACGCCGAACACCGCCAGACCCGACGCGATGGCCAGCGCGACCGCGCGCACCATCGCCATGCGGGCAAAGGACAGTTCGGCATCCTCGGCCATCAGGAAGCGCAAGGTGGCGTCGTCCTTGCCCTTGTTCCAAAGGCCGTGGAACGCCGCCGCCAGATCATAAAGATAGAACGCGACACGGTGCGGTTCGTGGGCTTCCGCCGCACTTTCTACCAGACGCGGCCATCCCGCCATCAGTTTGATCAAAGCAAGCTCGGCCGGGTCGGTCAAGCGGTCCAGGCGCACATCGGCCAGGGTTTCGCCCGACAGATCGGCGTTGGGGAACATTTCGGCGGCATGACGCAGCACCGAATGGGCGCGGGCATGGGCGTACTGGACATAGAACACCGGGTTGTCGCGCGACTGTTCCAGCACCTTGACCAGATCGAAGTCCAACTGGGCGTCGTTCTTGCGGGTCAGCATGATGAAGCGGACCACACCCTTGCCGACTTCGTCCACCACGTCGCGCAGCGTCACAAAGGTGCCCGCGCGCTTGGACATCTTAAAGGGTTCGCCGTCTTTCAGCAGATTGACCATCTGGCACAGCTTGACGTCCAGTTCGCCCTTGCCGTCGGTCATGGCCTTGATAGCGGCCTGCATGCGCTTGACGTAGCCGCCGTGATCGGCGCCCCAGACATTGATCATGTTGGCGAAGCCGCGACGATATTTGTCCAGGTGATAGGCGATGTCGGCGGCGAAATAGGTCCAGCTGCCGTCGGATTTTTTCAGGGCGCGATCGACGTCGTCGCCGAACTGGGTGGCCTTGAACAGGGTCTGCGGGCGGGGTTCCCAATCGTCGGGGGTCTTGCCCTTCGGCGGTTCCAGCACGCCTTCATAGATCAGTCCCTTGTCGGTCAGGAAGGCCAGGGCTTCGTCCACTTTGCCTTGCTTGTGCAAGGTCAGTTCGCTGGTGAAGACGGCGTGACGCACGCCCAGGACATCCAGATCCTCGCGGATCATGCCCATCATCGATTCGACGGCGAACAGGCGGAATTCCTGCAGCCATTCGGATTCCGGGGCATGGGCGTATTTGTCGCCGTATTTGTCGGCCAACGCCTTGCCGGTTGGCTTCAGATAATCGCCCGGATAAAGACCGGCGGGGATTTCACCGATCTCTTCGCCCAGGGCTTCGCGGTAGCGCAGATGGGCCGAGCGGGCCAGCACATCGACCTGAGAACCGGCGTCATTGATATAATATTCGCGGGTCACATCGAACCCGGCTTTTTCCAGCAAACCGGCCAGGGCGTCGCCGAACACCGCGCCGCGGGCATGGCCCACATGCATCGGGCCGGTGGGATTGGCCGAGACATATTCCACGTTGACCTTTTTGCCGTGGCCCAGGTCGGAATTGCCATAAGCGGTGCCCGCGCGCAACAGGTCGGCCATCTGGGCGTACCAGATGCTGTCGGCTAGGCGCAGGTTCAGGAAGCCCGGACCGGCGATTTCCGCCGAGGTCACCGACGGCAAGGCGCGCAGTTCGGCGGCCAGCAGTTCGGCGATGTCGCGGGGCTTCATGCCCGCCGCCTTCGACAGCACCATGGCGGCGTTGGTCGAGATGTCGCCATGCGCCGCTTCACGCGGGGGTTCCGCCGTCACCTTCGACGTGTCTAGCCCGGCAGGCAGACGGCCCTGTTCGGCAAGCCGCGCCAGGGCGGCGATGATGTCGTCACGGAAAGTCTTGAAAAGGTTCATGGTTTCTCTTGCAAGTCGAAAAGGCGGCGATGCTCGTCCAAAGCGCTGAGGTCGGTCATCCCGGCGATATAGTCGGCCACGGCGCGAGCCGTGCCCGGATTGCCCTTGCCGTCGCAGCTTTTTTGCCACTCGGGCGGCAGGCATTGGGGTTCGTTGACCAGCAGGCCGTAGAGGTCCTTAACCACGCGCCGCGCCTTGGAGGTCATGCGGTTGACGTTGTAATGACGGTACATATGCTGGAACAGAAATGCTTTCAACGCCGCGTCGTTCTCGCGCATCTTGGCCGAGAAGGCAACCAAAGGCTTGCCCAGATGGCGAACCTCGTCCGCGCTGGCGGGGGCAAAGTCGGCGATGCGCCTGCGGGTTTCCTCGATCAGGTCGGACACCATCAGGCCGATCAGGCGGCGCACCGATTCATGAATATGAATGCTGGGGTCGATGTCGGGATAGTCCGCCTTGACCTGGGCGAAGACCGGGCCGACCAGCGGCACGTCGTGCAAATCCTTGATCGAGAACAGACCAGCGCGCAGGCCGTCGTCGATATCGTGGTTGTTATAGGCGATATCGTCGGACAGCGCCGCCGCCTGGGCTTCGGCACCGGCGAATGTGTGCAGCTCCAGGTCTTCCTTTTGAGCATAGTTCTGGATTGCCAGCGGCAGCGGTTTGGCGCCGGGAAAACCGGTCAGCGGGCCGTTATGCTTGACCAGACCTTCCAAGGTTTCCCAAGTCAGGTTCAGCCCTTCGAACTGGTAATAGCGCTTTTCCAGCTTGGTGACGATACGCAAGGACTGGGCGTTATGGTCAAAACCGCCGACGCCTGCCGTCATTTCCTGAAGCGCGTCTTCCCCGGCATGACCAAAGGGGGTGTGCCCCAGATCGTGGGCCAGGGCCAGGGCTTCGGCCAAATCTTCGTTCAAACCCAGCACCCGCGAAATTGATCGGGCGATTTGAGCAACCTCAAGGCTGTGGGTCAGCCGGGTGCGATAATTATCACCTTCGTGATAGACGAAGACCTGGGTTTTGTACTTCAGCTTGCGAAACGCTTCGGAATGAATGATGCGGTCGCGGTCGCGCTGAAAGGGCGAGCGGGTTTCGCTTTCACCTTCGGCGAAGCGCCGCCCCCGAGACTGCTCGGGGCGGCTGGCATAAGGGGCAAGGGTGTGGCTCGCATACATGGCACAGGCAAACTAACCCGCAGCGCGGGTCGGTTCAACAGCAGAAGCCCGGCGCATCCAGCCATAGTCCTTTATTTTTGCCGATTCCTTGCCCGGAGTCATTGCCGGGACTAAGTTCTTTTGCCATGATCCGGCAACTCCGCCGCTTATGGCGCGCTATGGGAGAGTAGAGCTAATGGGTTCTTTTAGCATTTGGCACTGGCTGGTCGTCCTGGCCATCGTTCTGCTGCTGTTCGGCACGGGCCGTATTTCCAACCTGATGGGCGATCTCGCCAAGGGTGTGAAGGCCTTCAAGAAGGGCTTGCAGGAAGAAGAGGGCGAGGCTTCGGCCGCTGCTCCCAAGACGCTGTCCGCCGACGCTGCCGCCTCGACCGAAACCCGCAAGGATGAAGCCGCCAAGCAGTAAGCTTGGCGTGGTCTTCTTAGGGAAGGCGTTGGGATGTTCGATATTGCCTGGTCGGAATTGGCCTTGATCGGGGCGGTAGCCCTGGTGGTCATCGGCCCGAAAGACTTGCCGAAAGTGATGCGCACCGCCGGACAGTGGACGCGCAAGGCGCGGCTGCTTGCCGGCGAGTTTCAGCGCAATTTCGACGACATGGTACGTCAGGCCGAGTTGGAGGAAGTCCGCCAGCAGGTCCAGTCCGTGAACCCCACGGCGCTGAAAAGCCATGTGGAAAACATGATCGGGGCGGGGGAGATTTCCAACGCCCTGAAGATCGATCCGGAACAGCGCATGGACGTTGCGGCGGTGGCCGCTGCTGCGTCCCTGAAGCCGGTCGAGGGGGCCGTCGCAGCCGCTGTGCCGCCGGTCGAGATCGCCGATCCGGTCCCTGCCGCTGTCGCCGAACCGGCGGCGGTGGAAGCTGCCAAGGCCGATGTTCCTTCTGAATTCGCGGGGCCCAAGCCGTGACCGCCGATCCGTCCACAGAGCAACCCGTCGATCATCCCGACGAACATCGGATGCCGCTGCTTGAGCATCTGGTGGAACTGCGCCGTCGTCTGATGATCTCGGCGCTGGCGTTCGTCATCGCCTTTATCGCTTGCTATTACTTCGCCCGCGAAATTTACGCTTTCCTGGAAATGCCCCTGGCCGACATTCTGGGGTCGGGGCGGCGCATGATTTATACCGCGCCTACGGAAGCGTTCTTCACCTTCCTTCAGGTGGCGGCCTTCGCGGCGGCGTTTATCTGCTTCCCCATTTGGGCCGGGCAGTTGTGGGCGTTTGTCGCCCCAGGCCTTTATAAGCACGAACGCCGCGCCTTTGCGCCGTTCCTGCTGGCGACCCCGATTTTGTTCCTGGCGGGGGCGGCGTCGGTCTATTACGTCGTGCTGCCGATGGCGCTGAAGTTCTTTCTGTCGTTCGAAAGCTTCGGTGGCGGGGTCGATGGGGCTTTGCCGATCCAGTTGGAAGCCAAGGTGGGCGAATATCTGTCGCTGGTGATGAAGCTGATCTTTGCCTTTGGCGTGGCTTATCAACTGCCGGTGCTTTTGACCCTGCTGGCCCGCGTCGGCATCATCAGTTCTCGCGATCTGGTGGAAAAGCGCCGCTATGCCATCGTCGGCGTCTTTATCGTCGCCGCCGTACTGACGCCGCCCGATATCGCCAGTCAGCTCAGTCTGGCCGTGCCGATGCTGGTGCTTTACGAAATTTCCATCTGGTCGTGCCGCTGGATCGAACGTGGCCGCAAGCAGGTGGACGAGGTGGAAATCCCCGATCCGGTGGAAGAAACCGACTTTAACGAATAAGGGATGCATCCCTTAAGAAGCAAGGCGGCGGCTGGTTTACGGTCAGCCGCCTTTTTCTTATGCGGGCCCCTATTGTCGGTTTCGTTTGCAGGCTCTATAACCCTTGGCAACGAACCCGGAACGCTGGGGAAACCATGCACGATATTAAGTTCATCCGCGACAATCCCGATGCTTTTGACGCCGGTCTGGCCCGCCGTGGCCTGACCCCCAAGGCGGCGGAAATTCTGTCGCTGGATCAGCGCCGCCGCGCGGCGCAGACGTCCTTTCAGGAAATGCAGGCGCGACGCAACGAAGCGTCCAAGCAGATCGGCGCGGTCAAGAAGCAGGGCGGCGACGCCCAGGCGCTGATGGACGAAGTGGCGGCGCTAAAGGACAAGCTGGCCGTCGTCGATGCCGAGGATAAGGCGATGGGCGCGGAAATTGACGCCCTGTTGCTGGCGATCCCCAACATTCCCGCCGATGACGTGCCGGAAGGACCAGACGAAAGCGCCAATGTGGAACTGCGCCGCTGGGGCACACCCAAGAGCTTTGATTTCCAGCCACAGGAACATGACGCCATCGGCACCAAGCTGGGCATGATGGACTTCGAAGGGGCCGCTAAACTGTCGGGTGCCCGCTTCGTGGTGCTGAAGCATAAGCTGGCCCGTCTGGAACGGGCCCTGGGCGCTTTCATGTTGGACCTACAAACCGGCAAGAACGGCTATATGGAAGTCAATCCGCCTGTTCTGGTGCGGGACGAGGCCCTGTACGGCACCGGCCAGTTGCCCAAGTTCGGCGAAGATCTGTTCCGCCTGAACACCGGCCATTGGCTGATCCCGACGGCGGAAGTGCCGCTGACCAATCTGGTTAATGGCGAAATCCTCGACGATACCCGCCTGCCGATCCGCATGACCGCGCTGACCCAGTGCTTCCGTTCGGAAGCGGGCGCGGCGGGCAAGGATACGCGCGGCATGATCCGTCAGCACCAGTTCCCCAAGGTGGAACTGGTCAGCATCACCCATCCCGACCAGTCGCAAGCCGAACATGAACGGATGACCGGCTGCGCCGAAGAGGTGCTGCAAAAGCTGGGTCTGCCGTACCGCGTCATCGTGCTGTGCACCGGCGATATGGGCTTTTCGTCGCGCAAGACCTATGACATCGAAGTGTGGCTGCCCGGCCAGAACACCTTCCGCGAAATCTCGTCCTGCTCCAATTGCGGGGATTTCCAGGGACGGCGCATGAACGCCCGCTTCCGCTCTCAGGGCGAAAAGGGCACCCGCTTCGTTCATACCCTGAACGGGTCGGGTCTGGCAGTGGGCCGTACCCTGATCGCGGTGCTGGAAAACTATCAGCAGGCTGACGGCTCGGTGGTGGTGCCTGATGTGCTGCGCCCTTATATGGGCGGGCTGGAAGTTATTTCCGCCGATGTTTAAATCGATCGCCGATCTGTCGGGCGCGCGCATTCTGGTCAGCAATGACGACGGGGTGGATGCGCCCGGCATTCAGGTGCTGGAACGCATCGCCCGGACGTTGTCCAACGACGTCTGGGTGGTCGCTCCGGAAAGCGAACAAAGCGCCGTCGCTCACAGCCTGACCATTCGCCGCCCCTTGCGGGTCAACCGGATGGGGGAACGCCGCTTCGCCGTCGATGGCACGCCTACCGACTGCGTGTTGATGGCGGTGCGCCATCTGTTGCAGGACAAGAAGCCCGATCTGGTGTTGTCGGGCATCAATCGCGGCGGCAATCTGGGCGAGGATGTGACCTATTCCGGCACCGTCGCGGTGGCCATGGAAGGAACCATTCTGGGGGTGCCGTCGATCGCGCTGTCGCAGCAGATCAACAACGGCGATCCGGTCAAATGGCAGACGGCGGAGCGTTATTGCGCCGACATCGTGCGCAAGCTGTGCGGGGCCGGGTGGCAGCGCAACGTTCTGATGAACGTCAACTTCCCCAATGTTGAACCCGACGATGTGCAGGGCGTGGAAGTTACCCGCCAGGGCAAGCGCAAGTTCGGCGATGCCTTGACCGAACGGTTCGATCCGCGCGGTCAGGCTTATTACTGGGTCGGTGGGCAGCGTCCCGACGATGCCGGTGATCCGGGGTCCGATCTGTCGGCGATCAGCCGATCCCTGGTGTCGGTCACGCCGTTGTGCGTCGATTTCACCCATACCCAAACCCTGCGGCATCTGGAGAACCTGTTTCCATGAGCGGAGAGGCGCGCAAAATCCGTTTGATTATGGATTTGCGCCGCCTTGGCGTTTCCGACACTCGTGTGCTTTCGGCCATCGAGCGGGTGCCGCGCGATCTGTTCGTGCCGCCGACCTTTCAGGATCAGGCTTACGAAAACACCGCTTTGCCCATCGGGCGGGGGCAAACCGTCAGTCAGCCGCTGGTTGTCGCCCTGATGACCCAGGCGCTGGAGGTCGGCGAGCGTATGAAGGTGCTGGAGATCGGCACCGGATCGGGTTATCAGGCCGCCGTTCTGGCCAAGCTGTGCCGCCGCGTCTATACCATCGAACGCCACAAGCCCCTGTTGGCCGAGGCCGAGCAGCGCTTTCGGGCCCTGCGGATCCATAACATCACCTCCATCGCCGGGGACGGCCTGCGCGGCTGGAAGGAACAGGCCCCGTTCGACCGCATCCTGGTGACCGCCGCCGCCCCGGAAATCCCCAAAATCCTGATGGACCAGTTGGGAGAGGGCGGGATTTTGGTGCTGCCGGTCGGCCATCAGGGGGCCGAACAGGTGGTGGTGCGGGTGCGCCGCATCAACGGTTTTCCGCAGTCGGAAAATCTGTTTCCGGTCCGCTTCGTGCCGCTCACTCCCGGTTTGGCTCAAGACTAGGGATTGCGGTCCCTGATCTTTTGATCAAACACGCGCCAGAGGTTGCGGCCAGTTGCCGTAAGGTCTTGGTTCGGTTAGTGTCGGGGCCATGAGCCGCTTTAAGATGCATGCTTCCTATCGGCGCTCCGCCGCCTTGCTGGCCGTACTCTCGATGGCCGCGTTGACGGCTGGTTGTGCGTCCAACAACAACAATGCTCCGCCCCCGCCGGTGGAATATGGCAATCAGGCCCGGGGCGGCATGTCCGCCAATACCTACCGGGTGCAGCGCGGCGACACCATTTACGGCGTGGCCCGGCAGTTTAATCTGTCGGTGCGCAGCCTGATCGATGCCAACAATCTTCAGCCGCCTTATCAATTGTCGCCGGGGCAAATCCTGTTTCTGTCGGCCAGCAGCACCTATGTGGTGCAGAAGGGCGACACCCTGCTGGGGGTTGCGCGGCGTACCGGGGCTAATTTCTCGACCCTGGCCCGCATCAACGATTTGTCGGCGCCCTATACTCTGAAAGTCGGGCAGACCCTGAAAATGCCGTCTGGCGCCAAGGGGGGCGGCGGGGATGTCCGCACTGCCCAGAACAATGCCGGATCGATGCCGCCGCCGGTGGCTGCCGCGCCGTTGCCCGAACCCAAGCCCGC
>JASLCK010000029.1 GCA_030151865.1 Rhodospirillaceae bacterium
CCGCCGTCGATATGATGATGGGCGACAAGGTGTTCGGCGCGGCGGGCGACGAACTGGTGGTGGAAGAATTCCTGGACGGCGAGGAAGCCAGCTTCTTCGCCATCGTGGACGGCGAAACCGCACTGCCGCTGGTGGCCGCCCAGGATCACAAGCGCGTCGGCGACGGCGACACCGGCCCCAACACCGGCGGCATGGGCGCTTATTCCCCAGCCCCCGTGGTAACGCCTGAGGTCGAGGCCAAGATCATGGAACGCTGCGTGCTGCCGACCGTGCGCGGCATGGCGGCGGAAGGCAATCCCTATCAGGGCGTGCTGTTTGCCGGTGTGATGATCAAGAACGGCGAGCCCAAGCTGTTGGAATATAATGTCCGCTTCGGCGATCCGGAATGTCAGGTGTTGATGGCCCGCATCAAGTCGGACGTAGTGGACCTGCTGCTGGCCGCCGCCGAAGGCAAACTGGCGGGCAAGACCATCGACTGGAGCGCCGACCCTGCTCTGGTGGTGGTGATGGCCGCCGCCGGTTATCCCGGCAGCTATCAGAAGAACACCGTGATCAACGGTCTGGCCGACGCGGGCAAGGTGCCCGGCGTCACCGTTCTGCATGCGGGCACCAAGCGCGACGATCAGGGGCATGTCCTGGCCAATGGCGGGCGTGTGTTGGGTGTCACCGCCACCGGCAAAAGTGTGGTGGAAGCCCGCGAGCGGGCCTATCAGGCGGTGGATCGCCTGAACTGGCCGCAAGGCTTCTGCCGCCGCGACATCGCGTGGCGCGCCTTGGAACGCGACAAGGCGTAAAGCCGTTCAGGTTCTCTGCGATGCAACGGCCGGGCAATGTCTCGGCCGTTTGTGTTTTTATTCGTCGCGCAGCAGGCGATAGCTGCGTGGAGTAACGCCAAAGGCCCTGCGGAACCGCTGCCCGAAATGGCTGGGGCAGTTGAAGCCGGTCAGTTGCGAAATCTCACTGATGCTGTAATAGGCATAGCGCGGATCTCCCAGAAGATCGCGGGCGCGGTCCAGGCGCATCGACATCAGATCGCGGCCAAAACTGGTGCCGGCAGCGGCGAACAGGGCGTAAAGGGTGCGCAGGCCGAGGCCTTCCTCCAACGCCAAGGCAGCCGGAGTCAGGGTGGGGTCCATCATCCGTTCCCGCATGATCCGCCGCAGCCGTTCCAGAGTATTTTTCTGGCTGCGCCGCAACCCGTTGTTACTTTGCCCGAAACTCAACGCCATCAAATAAGCAATCTGTTCCGCGACCGCTTCCGGCGGCAGGTTCTGCTGTTTTAAGGATTCGGTACGTGTGGCGTCCAGGGCGGCGCTGAGCGCCATGCCCCAACCCGACAGCGGTGCGCTTTTGAAAATGAATTCTTCTGGATTGGGCAGTTTGCTTTCCAACCAAAGACGGGGGAAATGCATGCCGGTCATGATGCAATCGCCCAAAACCTGCCGATTATGTTCCCCCCGATTATCTATCAATACATAATTCCCAGCCGACAGGGAAACCTCGCGGTGACGGTTGGAAAATATGGCGTTTCCAGAACGAATATAATAAAGCCCAAAATAATCACATTTGTCTGTGCTGACATGGCTAAGCGTCCGCTGGAAGCGGTGGGCCGTACAGATGCTTTGCGACATCTTGACCGGCCCCAGCTCTGTCAAGGCCAAATTTAGCCTAGGGGGCTGGGATTGAAAACTTACCTGACCACCAAAATTAAGAGAGTGAAAGCTTTGCTCGATATAGTCCTGTACGGTAATTCCCAGGACGTTGTCGGTCGAAATATGGACTAACGGTCTAATTTTCATTTTGAAAATATCCCTTTGGGTGAAAACCCAAATTCCCTGTGTTCCTCAGGTGCAGGAAAAACCTTCCAAAAGTGCTAAAGCGGATGACTGCACCAAATTCATGCAGTTGTGATGATATAATGATGTCTGTCTGGGCTGAAGGGGAAATGGGGCCATGTTGGGAAATCTCAGTCTGATCGTAAAGATTTTAATATCGATTCTTATCATATCCGTCGTAATGCTGCTGGGGAGTTGGTATTCCGGCACAAAGATGGAAGAGGTCGCGACTGCTTATTCTGGTCTGATTGATCGGGATGCTGTGGCGTCAGAGGAAAATATTCGTATCAATACCCGCCTCGTCGCCTTTTCCCGGATGACCTATTCGACAGCGCTTGATCCTAATTCCAGTCAGAACGGGCAGGCCCAACAGGGTTTGTCCAAACTTATCGGCGAAATCGAAACCCGCAAGAAAACAGTTTATTCCCTCTTGCCAGATCGCAAGTCTGACTTGGACAGTCTTTACGCTGGTCTTGATAACTCCTTGGCGGTCTGCCAATCCTCGTTCGATGCGGCGATCAAGGCCAGTTCTGCCGAAGACATGTTGGCCGTTGGCGAACGGATCCGTCAGGAATGCGAACCCTCGGTAATGGCGACGCAAGAGCGCATGGCCAAGTTCAACCGCGATTTGTCGGACAACCGCAAAGCACGTTCTGCTGCGTTGGCGCAAGATGTGGTCAGCACTTCGCATACCGTTTTGGCGGTGAACATCATTGGTTTGCTGGTGGGTATCGGGGTGCTGTTGATGATCTCCGTCAGTGGCATTACCCGCCCCTTGTCGCGCCTGGGCGGGGTGATGGCGGAACTGGCCAGCGGGCGTTTGGACGTATTGGTGCCTTACACCCAGCAAAAGGACGAAATCGGTCAGATGTCGCGGACGGTCCTGGTGTTCCAGACCAACGCCAAGGAAGTCGAGCATCTGCGCGCCGATCAGGAACGCCAGAAGCAAGAAGCGGCCAAGGCCCAGAAAGCTGCCTTGAACCGCATGGCCGATGACTTCGAGACCCGCGTCATGGATGTGGTGCGGGTGGTGTCGTCGTCCTCGACCGAGCTTCAGGCCACCGCGCAAAGCATGACCCTGGGGGCAACCCACACGTCGGAGCAGGCGCGTGCTGTGCTGGAAGCGTCGGATCGTGCCTC
Organism: Rhodospirillaceae bacterium; assembly: GCA_030151865.1. GTDB lineage: Bacteria > Pseudomonadota > Alphaproteobacteria > Rhodospirillales > Magnetospirillaceae > JASLCK01. The sequence continues at coordinate 2,976 of JASLCK010000029.1, forward strand.
GGCCAATGTGCAGACCGTGGCGACCGCGACCGAGGAACTGTCGGCCTCGATCCAGGAAATCTCGCGTCAGGTCGCTCAGGCCGCGACCATTTCCGCGACCGCGGCGGACGAGGCGAACCGCACCAACGCCATGGTGCGCGAATTGGCCAGTGCCGCCGACAAGATCGGCGAAGTGGTCAACCTGATCAACGACATCGCGGCGCAGACCAATTTGCTGGCCCTGAACGCCACCATCGAGGCGGCGCGAGCCGGCGAAGCGGGCAAGGGCTTTGCCGTGGTTGCCAACGAGGTCAAGCATCTGGCCAATCAGACCGGCAAGGCCACCGAGGAAATTCGCCAGCAAATCCAGAACGTGCAGGAGGAAACCCATCGGGCCGTCGAAGCCATCGGCGGGATCGGTTCGGTGGTCGGGCAGATGAACGAAATTTCGGCAGGTATTGCCAGCGCGGTGGAAGAACAGGGGGCGGCGACCCAGGAGATCGCCCGCAATGTGCAGGAAGCGGCGCAAGGCACCCAGGATGTGGCGGGCAATATCGGCGGTGTCACCGAAGCGGCGGAAACGTCGGGTGCGGCGGCACAGCAGGTGTTGGAAGCGGCGGGCGATCTGGCCCAGAACGCGGATCGTTTGCGGGTCGAAGTGGAAACCTTCCTGCGCACTGTCCGGGCCAACTGATCGGGACTTTTTAGCTATTCCTCTCGAAAGGGCGGTCCGGTGGGGCCGCCCTTTTTTATCTCGGCGCTCGCGCCTTATACGGGAGAGAACTTGTCGCCGCTCCCGCTTGCCTTCAGTCTGGTGCCGCTGCCGGTCATAGGGATCGGGCGCCAGGGGAGGGATGGGTGATGACGCATATGCGTGCGGCTTTGCATGACTTGTTGTCGGTAGGCAAAATCAAGGATCATCTGCGGTCGGAAGTGATCATTCACGGGCATGACCCGATCTATCCGACCCGCTATCGTCTGGGGGAAGCGGCGTCCACGGTTCTGGCGGCGCAAAGCTCGGCCATCGCCGCCATTTGGGAACAGCGCTGGGGACGGGCCCAGAAGATCGAGATCGATGCGGCGGCGGCGGCGTTTTCGTTGGAATCGGTGCTGATGCTGACCCAGCGCGGCTATCCGGTCCCGTATCCTGATCCCAAATATCCGCTGACCACTTTTCATCCGTGCAAGAACGGGCGCAGCATTTTTCTGCATGCTGGCTATCCCTATCTGCGCGACGGTTTGCTGAAGCTCTTGGATTGTCCTAATGACACCGACGCCATCAACAAGGCGGTGGCCCAGTGGGACGGGTTCGAGTTGGAAAAGCAGGCTTCGGCGCTGGGATTGTGCGCCGGTGTCGCACGTTCGGCCCAGGAATGGCTGTCCACCGAACAGGGTGCGCTGCTGGCGGCCATGCCGGTGGTGTCGATCACCCGCATCGGTGACAGCGACCCGGTGCCGTTTGGCCCGGCGGCGCGGCCGTTGTCAGGCATCCGCACCCTGGATCTGACCCATGTGCTGGCCGGTCCGACCGCCGCCCGCACTTTGGCCGAACAGGGGGCAACGGTACTGCGGGTGCGCCCGCCGGTGCACCCCGTCATTCCCAGTTTCGTGATGGATACCGGGCACGGCAAATTGTCCACCTTCCTGGATTTGACCCGTCCCGATGATGCCGACCGCCTGTGGGATCTGATCGGCAATGCCGATGTCTTTGCCGAAAGCTATCGCCCCGGCGCTATGTCGGGCCTGGGTTTCAGCCCGGAAGCGCTGGCCGAGGCATCCCCCGGCATTGTCTATCTGTCGGTCAGTTGTTATGGCGAAAGCGGCCCCTGGGGCACCCGGCGCGGGTGGGAACAGTTGGCCCAATCAGTCACAGGCATGGCGGTGGGCGAACAGGGCGGTTCTTTGGCCCAGCCGCAACTGAGCCCGGTTTATCCCAACGACTACATCACCGGCTATCTGGGGGCGTTTGGCGTCACCGCCGCCTTGTTGCTGCGTTCCATCCTGGGTGGCAGCTACCACGTCAAGGTGTCCTTGTGCCGAACCGCCATGTGGATTCAGTCGTTTGGCGCGGTGGATACGGTGCCCAGCGAAATCCAGGTGTCGCCGGAACTGTCCCAGGCCATGACCATCGAACGCGAAACGCCTTATGGCCGTTTGCGCTATTTGGGGCCGGTGCCGCATTTCTCGGAAACCAAGGCTTATTGGGAACTGCCGACCGCCCCCATGGGGGCGCATGAGGCTGCCTGGCCCGCCATGCCGTCGGCCCCGACGGCGCCGCCCAAGCCGGTCAATGCCGGGGTGCCGCACTGATCTGTGGTCGCCTTGAAACGGCAAAGCCCCGCGTTCGGTGACCGGCGCGGGGCTTTTGTCCGAAAAGGGGGGCGTTAAGGGGCGATGGTGAACAGCTTGTTGGCTTCCGTCAGGTCCAGCAGGCGGGCGACCCCGTCCACCGCGCCCGCCAACGTGATGGGAGCCTTGATGTTGCCCAAATCTTCGTTGGCGATGTAGAGCAGACCCAGCCCGACCGAATCCACCATGGTCAGCTTGGCCATATGAAAGGTGACGGCGCGGGGCTTCATGGCCAACAATTTATCCAGCAGGACGTGAAAATCCTCGTTGGCGCTGAAATTCAGCTGGCCTTCCAGATGGACCTCGGCGACGCCGTTGCGTTCGGTGACTGTATATTTCATTTTTTTCGCTCCAGAGCGCGCGCTTACGGGATCAGAACGTCATAATCAGGGTGCGTCCGTCGTCTTCGGCCCAGACGTTGCGGGTGACCTTGCGGATCAGCGCCAAACCTCGGCCAAATTTTGCCGCAGGATCAATCGCTTTGCCAAGATGATGGGCGATGTCAAAGCCGTTTCCTTCGTCGGAAATCGCCGCCATGAAAGACCCGCCCGGCACCGGCGACAGACTGATGGTGACGCGCCGTGTCGCCAGGGTCGGATCGGTCAGCCGGTCATTCATGGTCTGGCGAAACTGGCGAAAGCCTTCGCGGCTGGATCGCATGTCGCTGTCGATGCCCAGATTGCCGTGAATGACGGCATTGCTGATGGCTTCAGCCAGACAGAGCGCCACCATGTCATCCCCGGCGCGCCGCCCCAGGGGAAAGCGTTGCAAGATGGCGTGTTCCAGTTGCAGCGACAATTCCATGCGGCACGCACTTTGCGTGCTGAGCGACAAAACCAGGCCGCCCTGGCGCAAAGCCCGCAAGCTGCGGGGCGGCAGACGGTCCAGGTGATCGTCGCAGGCTTCGACAAAGCCGGTCAGGGGCAGGCTGAGACCCGCCGAGATGCTTTCCGGGCAGGCCGCGCCGTACAGCAAAAAGGCGGTGCCGTCGCGCAGGCTGCCCTGATCGGCCAGGGTAATGCCGTGGCGGTCGCAATTGCCGCGCAACTGCTCGCAAGGATCATTTTCGCAGACCATCACGATGGTGTTGGCCGTGGACGTGTCCAAGCTTGGCGAAACCAGAATATCGCTGTCTTGCGCCAGTTGCAGGGCTTGCAGGATTTCGCCCCGTGCCCCGGTGATGGCGAACTGGCGGCCATGGCGTTCAGCTTCCTCGGCCATGCTCATCAGCATCCAGGCTGCCGAGGAATCGACAAAGGTCACATTGGAAACATCGACCACCAATTCCTCGGCGGCGGTTTCAGGCAGACGGCTGATAGCCTCGCCAAATAGGTTGTAAGAGGCAAAGCTGAAACTGCCCGACAGGGTCCAGATCAGCCTTTTATCCTCTTCAGTGGTTTCGATCCTCATCGCGTCCGTATCCGGCGGCAGCCCGCCATCCCAGGGTGATTTCTACCCTAGTCAGTGCACTTTTTCGACATATTCGTTGACGCGCTTGCTCAAGGCGTCCACCACCCGGGTCAGCATGTTGGCGCTCCAGATCACGCGCACGGTGCCGCCGCAGGCCTGGGCCGACGCTTGGGACACGATGGCGACATTGGCCGACACCTCTGCCGCCTTGGATGCGACTTCGTCGATGTTGTGGGAAATTTCGCGGGTGGCGGCTTCCTGTTCCTGAACCGCGCCCGCGATGGCCGAGGCGATTTCGTCCAGCTTGCGGATGATATCAACCACACTGGAAATGCCGCTGGCGGCTTCCCGCGCGGCTTCCTGCACGCCCGACACCTGACGGCTGATGTCTTCGGTGGCGCGCGCCGTCTGATTGGCCAGATGCTTAACCTCGTTGGCGACGACGGCAAAGCCCTTGCCCGCTTCACCGGCTCGCGCCGCTTCGATGGTGGCGTTCAGGGCCAAAAGGTTGGTCTGCGCCGCGATGTCGTTGATCAACTGCACCACGACTTCGATCTGCTGCACCTTTTCGGCCAAGCCATCCATGCGGGCCGAGGTGACGTCGATATCCTGCACCGCCTGGCGCGACACCTGGGTCGATTGGGCCACCTGTTGGGCAATCTCGTTGATGGCTTCGGCCAGTTGGCGGGTCACTTCCGACACGGCCACCGCCCGTTCGCTGGTGATTTGGGCTGCGTCGCCGACGCTGAGCGAGCGTCCGCCCGCTTTTTCCGAGCGGGTCGCCATCAGATTGGCGGTCTGGCCGATGCCGACCGTCGATTGGGCCACTTCGCTCACCATCTCATGGATGCTTTGTTCGAACAGGATGGTTTCCTGGTCGCGGGCTTCCATGTCGCCCAAAACCTTGTTGATATGACGGACGAATTCCAGGAAATCGCCCCGGAATCCGGTTTCGGGGATGTTGCGGTAATATTGCTTTTGCCCGGCCAGCTTCATCGCCGCGCCGGTGTCCTTGGCAAAGCTTTCGGTCAAATCGAGCACACGGTTGATGCCGATCAACAGGTCGGACATCGGATGGCTGCGGTCGATGCGGGTGATGCGGGCGTTCAGGTCACCCTTGGCGGCGCGGGCCACCGCATCCTTGGCGCGGTCCAGCATGCCCGCGGTCCGTTCCAGTCGGGCCCGCAGCCGCAAGGCCTGGATGATGCCCCCCAGCCCCAACGCGATCACCGCCGCTTCGCCAACCCAGAACAGCAGGCCAGAGATCGAGAACAGCGCCGCCGCCGCAATCGCCGTCAGCGCCGCCAGGGCGAGGCTAAGGTGCAGCGACGCCAAGCGGGCGTTGAAAAAACGCTGGGTTTGCATCTGATGTCCTTTCGGCTCAGCCGTTGATGACGCTGAAAACGAACTGGTGATAGTTCTCGAAGCCCGAGGCCTTGATCATATCCAGCAGCATCTGAAAGCCCGCCTGCATGCCGACCTTACGGTCTGCGTGGCGTTGTTCTTCTTGGAGCAGTTTTTGGTAAATCGGCGCAATCACATCAAGCGCCGCCTTTTGGGGAGCGCGGCGGCTGGAATGATAGCCGACAATGGCCCCGGTTTTCACGTCCCGGTTGGGGGTGACGTGGGCCAGGACCCAGTAATTATCGCCGCATTTGGCGCGGTTGTTGACGTAGGCAAAGATTTCGTCGCCCGCCGAGATGGTGTCCCACAGCAGCTTGAAGACGCAGCGCGGCATGGCCGGATGGCGGATGATGGAGTGGGGCTGGCCGAGAATTTCTTCCTCGGAATAGCCGCTGACATCGAGGAAAATATCATTGGCATAAGTGATCCGGCCTTGCGGGTCGGTCTTGCTGACAATGATCTCATCGCTGGGGAACGTCCGTTCCCGACCAGTCAGGGTTACGTCCTGGCGGCTCATCTTCCCTTACCTCCCTATCCCCTAAATCCCGTCCGAAGTGTAGGCCCGGAGACTATAAGCGTAAAGCCGTGAAAATGTTCAGGGTATAAATGACGTTGGTCAGGTGACGCGAAAAAAGTTCTTAAAGGCGGGGGCTCGACCGCTGGACAAAGAATGCTCGCGGCCTACATCTCGGGCAAGCGTACTGTCGCTAGGGGGCGCTGTACACTGATCCAGTTGGAGAGGGAATTCCTATGCCCACATTGTTTGACAGCCTGAAAGTCGGGGCCTGGACGCTGCCGAACCGCATCGTCATGGCACCGCTGACCCGGTGCCGCGCCTCGGAAGGCCGGGTGCCCAACGCCTTGATGGCCGATTATTATCGCCAGCGCGCCAGCGCCGGCCTGATCATCACCGAAGCAGTCGCTGTCACCCCCATGGGGGTCGGTTATCCCGACACCCCCGGCATCTGGTCGGACGAGCAGGTGGACGGCTGGAAGCTGATCACCAAGGCCGTCCATGACGCGGGCGGGCGCATCGTCATGCAGCTTTGGCATGTGGGGCGTATCTCTGATCCGTCCTATCTGAACGGCGAAACCCCGGTTTCCGCCAGCGCCATCGCGGCGGAAGGCCATGTCAGCCTGCTGCGCCCCAAGCGCCCCTTCGTCACCCCGCGCGCCCTGGACACCGCCGAAATCCCCGGCATTGTCGAGGCGTACCGCAAGGGTGCGGAAAATGCCAAGAAGGCCGGGTTCGATGGCGTGGAAATCCACGGCGCCAACGGCTATCTGCTGGACCAGTTTCTGCAGGACAGCACCAACAAGCGCACCGACATTTACGGCGGTTCCATTGAAAATCGCGCCCGTCTGATGTTGGAAGTCGTGGATGCCGCCATTGCCGTCTGGGGTGCGGACCGGGTGGGGTTGCATCTGGCTCCGCGCGGCGATTCCCACACCATGGGCGACAGCGATCCGGCGGCGACTTTTGGCTATGTCGCCCGCGAAGTCGGCAAGCGCGGCATTGCCTTTATTTGCTCGCGCGAGTCTCTGGGCGACAACCGCCTTGGCCCGCTTCTGAAGAAGGAATTCGGCGGCGTCTATATCGCCAACGAAGGCTTTACCAAGGAAACCGCCCATCAGGTTCTGGCGGCGGGCGAAGCCGACGCGGTGGCGTTCGGTAAGACTTATATCTCCAATGCCGATCTGGTGGCCCGTCTGGCCAAAGACGCGCCCCTGAACCCGTTCAACGTGGAAACCTTCTACGGCGGCGGGGCCGAAGGGTATTTGGATTATCCGACCCTGGATGCCCTGGTCGAGGCGTAACAGCCTTTTCCATCGGTAGTCCGATCAATAGCCCGGCGCATGGTTTCGGCTGTGCGTCGGGCTTTTTTCTGTCGGACTGGATGTGGCGCGCCTTTGGCGTCACTATCCAAATCCCCTAAACTAGCGTATAGGTTTCAAGGTCAGGGAGATGATCGGACCGCCCCGGCGGAGCCGATCCGGTTGAGGGGAAAGGGTGGCCGCAAACCCATGATTTTGCCGCAGCGTTTCAAGATGGGGAAAGCATCCCGTGGGGTCGCCAGCGCCGCTTTGGGGCTGATGCTGGTGGCGTTTGCCGTCGTGCTGGTTCAAGACCTTCTCACCTCGCACGAGTTGGAATATGACGCGGTGCGCCGCGATTCCGACAATCTGGCCCGGGTGATCGAACGCGAAGTTCTGACCGCCGTCGAAAAGATGGATGTGGTCTTAAGCGAGACGGCTTACGAATTTGGCCCGGTCGTCAATGACGGCAAGTCCCGCCAACGCCTGGAAGCCAACCGCGATCTGCAACGCTGGATGGCCTTTATCCCGGAAGCGCAAAAGGAAAGCCTGCGTGTCGTCGATCCGTCGGGCCGGGTCGTCTATAACGCCGGACAGACCGCCGAACTGCCTGACGTGGTGGTGGCCGACCGTGCTTATTTTCTGACCCAGAAGAACAATCCCAACGCCGGTCTGGTGGTGTCCGAGCCGCTGCTGTCGCGCTTTACCGGCAAGTGGCTGATTACCCTAAGCCGTCGCATGCTGAAGGCCGATGGCCAGTTTGGCGGGTTGGTGCAGGCGGCGCTGCGTACCGAATATTTTCAGACCCTGTTCGAGGCGGTGGATGTGGGCCGTCAGGGCAATATCTCGCTGTTCGACACCGACCTGCGGCTGTTGTCGCGCCAGCCCGCCTTGCCCGAGCAGTTGGGCAAGACCATCAACAACACCCAGATTATCGAGGCATTGAAGCAAAAGCAGATCACCGGCAGTTATGAAACCGTCTCGCGCATTGACGGCGTTACGCGGCTGTTCTTCTTTCGCAAGATCGAAGGCTTGCCCTATGTGGTGGTGATCGGTCGTTCGCCCGAGGAGTTTCTCTATAACTGGCGGCAAAAAGCCTATCTGTATGGATTGGGCTATCTGGGGCTGGTGATTGCCGTTGGCGGTTTCCTGGTGGTGTTTCAGCGCCATACCGAGGAAAGCCGTCGTCTGGTGTCCAAGGTGTTCGAAACCTCGCGCGAGGGGATTGTCGTCACCGATGATCAGGGGCGGATCATCACCGCTAACAAGGCCTTTACCGATATCACCGGCTATCCCGTCGCCGAAGCCATCGGTCAGACCAGTGATCTGTTGAAGTCGGGGCGTCACGATATCGAGTTTTATCAAGCCATGTGGCGGGCCTTGCAGGAAAACGGCACGTGGCGCGGCGAGATTTGGAACCGCCGCAAGGATGGCTCGATCTATCCCGAACTGTTGTCCATCAATGCGGTGCGCGACGGCAACGGCCATGCCACCAATTATATCGGTGTCTTCAGCGACATTACCGAGCTTTACAACGCCCATCAGCAGGCCCAGGCCGCCAACCGCGCCAAGGGTGAGTTTCTGGCCACCATGAGCCACGAAATCCGTACCCCGATGAACGGCATCATCGGCATGACCGGGTTGCTGATGGATACCGCGCTGTCGCCTGATCAGCAGCATTTTGCCAACACCATCCGGGTGTCGGCGGAATCCCTGCTGTCGATCATCAACGATATCCTCGATTTTTCAAAAATCGAAGCCGGGCGGCTGGAATTCGAGGAATGCCCCTTCGATATCTCGACCCTGGTGGAAGGGGTGGCCGATATCCTGGCACCCAAGGCGGTGGGCAAGAAGCTGGAACTTTCGGTTCTGGTCGCCCCCGATCTGCGCGGCGAATTCAAGGGTGATCCTGGGCGCATCCGTCAGGTGTTGATGAACCTGGCCAGCAATGCGGTAAAGTTCACCGAACAGGGGTCGGTGTCGATCCAGGCGACCCGGTTCGAGCTGAATGGGCGCGAACAGATGCGCGTCGATGTCATCGATACCGGCGTCGGCATTCCCGAGCAGGCCAAAGCCCGGCTGTTCACCATGTTTACCCAGGCCGACGCTTCGACCGCGCGCCGTTTTGGCGGCAGCGGGTTGGGGCTGGCGATTTCGCGGCGCATTGTCGAGATGATGGGCGGCGAAATCGGCTTTGAAAGCGTGTTGGGGCAGGGCAGCCGGTTCTGGTTTTCGCTGCCGCTGCATCGGATTGGCGATTCGGCCCCCGCCGCCGATCTGGCCGACGCCTTGAAGGGCTTGCGGGTTCTGGTGGTGGACGATACGCCTGCCAATCTGGACGTGTTCCGCGGCCAGTTGCAGGGCTGGGGGGCGGATGTGGCGGTGGCGCCTTTGGCGACCGATGGTCTTAATCTGTTGCGGACCGCCTCGGACGAGGCGCGGCCCTTTGATGTGGCCATCTTGGACCATCACATGCCGGGTATGACCGGGATCGATCTGGCCAGCGTGGTGCGCGCCGATCCCAAGCTGGCGGGGCTGCGGTTGATTCTGGCCAGTTCGGCCCTAGAAACCGGACCGCATAACCGTTTCGCCGCCATCGCCTGGGCGGCGGTGCTGACCAAGCCGGTGCGGCCCAGTGCCCTGCTGGATTGCTTGGCTCTGGCGGTTGGTCGCAAGGATGCCGTCGAAGCCCAGGTCGCACTTGACGCCCAAATTCCGACGGAGGGAGCCGGGGCGACCCGTTCCCTGCGGCTGTTGGTGGCCGAAGACAACGCCATCAACCAACAGGTGGCAACCGGGCTGCTGTCGCGGCTGGGCCATCGCGCCGACGTCGCCAATGACGGTGGTGAAGCGGTGGTTCTGGTGGAACGCGGCGAATATGATCTGGTGTTCATGGACGTGCAAATGCCTGGCATGGACGGGATCGAAGCCACCAAGACGATCCGCCGTCTGTCCGGGCCGAAGAGTGGGGTGCCCATCGTCGCCATGACCGCCAATGCCATGGCGGGGGACCGCGAAGCTTTCCTGGCGGCGGGTATGGATGACTATATTTCCAAGCCCATCAGCCGCCGCGCCCTGGCGGCATTGCTGGAACGTTGGAGTGATCGGCTGGCCCTGCACGGGGCTGGTCATGTCGGCAAGGCTCCGTCGGCTGTCGAAGCCCCGGCACCCGCACCGTCTGTGGTTGCCGACCCCGGATTGATCGATACCGCCGCCCAGACCGAATTGGCCGAGGAATTGGGAGCCGAGCGGTTCAAAGGGTTGGTGGCGCGATTGTTCGAATCCTATCCCGCCCGGTTGGGGGAAATCGCCGCCGCCATCGGGGGGGAAGATTGGGGGGCTGTCGCCAAGATCGCCCATAACCTGAAAGGCTCGTCGGCCAATCTTGGCTTCGTCGCCCTGGCCCATGCGGCGCAGGCTTTGGAACAGGCGGGTAAGGCCGGGGTGGGAGATTTTCCGGCCTTGCTGGAAACCCTGCGCCAGACGTTGAAGGACAGTCAGGCCGCCTGACGCCGCCTGACTGGGCTAAGATTGGGCCTAGGCTGGAATTAGAACCGAGCCACCGCTTTGACCTGGATGGTCCGGCTTTGCGCTGTGCCGACGGCTTTTTCACTCAACAGCCGGTCCAGGCAGCGCATAACCTGGACGGACGCGGCTTCCACCAGTTCCAACTGCGCGCTGGCTTCGGCGATCTGACCGGCATTGTGCAGTCTGACGCTCTCCAAGCCATGGCGGTGGACATTGCGGTGACATTCTTCCAGCTCGATAAAGGCCGGATGATCGCGGTACGCCAGGGACGCGGGGCCGTAATACCACTTCCCCAACCGGCAGTTTTCGTGGTTGCTCAATTCCTGGGGATTAAGCGATGTGTGCCCGATCATCATGTCCATCAGGCGCTTCCTCCAGGTGACATGATCGGACTTGGCGAGCAGAACCACCTTGTGTGGAATATCGCGGTCCCCCAGCGTGTTCAGCAAAGACGTCATTTCCTGCTCGATTCCGGCCAGCGCACTGGAACTGACGTCAATGGCTTTGGCGTTCTCTTCGGCCTGGGCGGCTACATGCTGCACGCCTGCCGAAATCTGATTGGCCGCCGCCGCCTGTTGCGACAGAACCCGTGAAATATCGCTCATGCGGGCGCTGGTGTCGGAAACCATATGGCTGATTTCTTCCATGCGGCTGCTCATGGAATGCATGGCAGTGCGGCTGTTGGCAATGACCTCGGTGCCGCGATTCATGGTATCGACGATGCCGGTCATTTCCTGACGCAGATTGGCGACGCGCTGGCTGATGTCCTCGGTCGCGCGGGCGGTTTGATTGGACAGGTTCTTAACCTCGCCCGCCACCACGGCGAACCCCTTGCCGGCATCGCCCGCGCGGGCTGCCTCGATGGTGGCGTTCAGGGCCAAAAGGTTGGTTTGCGCGGCGATGGTTTCGATGGATTGCACGATGTCGCCAATCGCTTCCGAAGCGCGGGCCAGCACGGCGACACGGGCGGCGGCATCGCCGACCACCTGTTCGATCTGGACAAAGTCGGTCACGGCGGTGGTGACCACCGAACGGGTGGCGTCGGTCAGTTCCTGCGCCTGGGCCGACAGTTGCGATGCCTGATTGCTGTTGGTGCTGATTTCGTTGATGCCTGCGACCATTTCCTCGGTCGATGCGGCCATGCCCTGGGCCTCCAACACGGCATTGCGGATGCCGCTGACGATGCGGGCGTTGGCGATGGCCCCTTCGTTGACGGTCATGGTGACGGTCACGGCATCGCGCAGCATGCGCCCTTCAAAGATGTTCAACTGCTTCACGCTGCTGTCCATCTGCTGCAAGGTCTTGTTGACGCTGCGGGAATAGCGGGCAAAGTCGCCGTGAAACCCATTCAGCTGGATTTGCCGATAAAAGCGCTTTTCCAGCGCGGCCTGCATGGCGGCGTCGGTTTCCTTGGCAAAGGCTTCGATCTGATCCAGGGCGGCATTAATGTTGTGCAGCATCTGGCCGATGTTGCCCTGACCGCGGATATGCAGAATGCGCCCGCCCAAACGGCCATTCGCAACATCGCCCATGGCACGGATAGCCTTGTTGATGCTGGTGTTGGCCCGACGCAGCCACAGGACCGAAGCCAGCGCCACGATGGTGCTGATCAGGGAAAACGCTGCTTGAGACCATCCTGCTTGGATCACTTCCCAGATCGTCAGGACGAGGGATGTCACCGTGAACAGCAGGTTGGCCAGGAAAGCCTTAGAGACTGAAGACAAACTGTTCATAGGTCATTTCCTTGTCCGACAGGATCGATGCCAGCAGGGCGGAAGACGCGGCCATGCCTTCCTTGCGGTCGGGATATTTGGCTTCCTCGGCCAACAATTGCGCATAAAGCGGCTCTATGACCGCCAATGACTCGCGGCGGACCGAACGGCGGAACGAGTGATAGCCAAGCAATTTGCCGGTTTCGTCGAAATCAGGGGTGATATGGGAAAACACCCAATAATGGTCGCCGCCCTTGGTGCGGTTGACCACATAGGCAAAAAGCTCGTGCCCGCTGGAGATGGTGTCCCACAGCAGCTTGAAAATGCAGCGCGGCATTTTAGGGTGGCGAATCACGTTGTGCGGCTTTCCCAAAAGCTCGCTCTCGCGGTAGTCGGAAATCGTCATAAAGGTCTGATTGCAGTACGTCAGAAGCCCTTTGGTGTCGGTTTTGCTGACGATGATGTCTTCGTCTTTCAACCGCCGCTCGATATTCGTGATTGTTGCTTGCGCCATGATGTTTTCTTCCGCTGCCATATCCCAAGGGGCGCTGGGAGCTGTCTTGATCCGCACCTTATGATATGCAGCGGGAGGTGTTCTTCCTAAAAATCTAAAGATAAATTACCTCCTCCAATGGTCGGATTCGCGGTGTTCCTGTTTCTCCCCATTACGGTGGAGATGCCAAGAGAGGAGTTGTGTTACGACTTTAAAAATATTACCTTTGTATAGGTATACCTCTATCCCAGGGTTTTGTCGGTTTGACCGTTTCTCCACCCTCAGTCGTCTCTGTCTTGCTGGTCGAAGACAATGAGATCGATGCTCAAATCGTCCTGGCGCGCCTGGAACGGTTTTCGGATTTTTGTGTCCATTGGGTGGAAAATCTGGCCGACTGCCTGGGATTTCTGAACTCTGGCAAGGCCGATGCGGTGTTGCTGGATTTGAATTTGCCCGATGCGTCCGGGGCTGATCTGATCGACGCGGTACTGTCGGCCTGCGGTACTGCCCCCGTCATCATCCTGACCGGCACCGATGATGAAGCCCAGGGGCTGCAGGCCATGCAGCGGGGCTGTCAGGATTACTTGATCAAGGGCCGTACCGACGGTCAGATGATTCGCCGCACCATCCTGTACGGGATCGAGCGCAAGGCGTTCGAGGCGGCGTCGCGTCTGCATGCTGAAGTGTTTCAAAATGCCAGCGAAGGCATCACCGTCACCGACGCCCATGGCACCATCATCAGCGTCAATCCGGCCTTTTGCCGGATCACCGGCTATCGCCCGGAAGAAGTGATCGGCAAGAACCCGCGCATCCTCAGTTCCGGCCGTCAGGACAAGGATTTTTACCGGTCCATGTGGACCACGCTGCGCGAAAATGGAGCCTGGAGCGGGGAAATCTGGAACCGCACCAAAAGCGGCGAGGTCTATCCCGAATGGCTGAGCATTTCCGCCGTGGGCGGCAATGTCGGTCTGCCGACCCATTATGTCGGCGTGTTTCTGGACATGACCACCATGAAGCGCCAGGAGGAGGCGCTGTTCCGGCTGGCCCATCATGATGCCCTGACGGGTTTGCCCAATCGCATTTTGCTGGGCGACCGCATGCATCAGGCCTTGGCTCAGACCCGTCGGGCCGGGCGGACCATGGCGATTGCCTATGTGGATTTGGACGGCTTTATGCCGGTCAACGACCGTTACGGCCATCATATCGGCGATGCGTTGCTGGTCGAGATGTCCCGGCGTATTTCCGCCGCCGTGCGGGCGGGCGATACGGTCGCGCGCCTGGGCGGTGACGAATTCGTGCTGGTCTTGCAGGATCTGGCGGGGATGGAGGAATGTGACGCCGCCCTGACCCGCGTTTTGCAAGCCATTGCCGAGCCCATGCGCCACCCGGAAGCGGGTGAGCCGATCGCTATTACCGCCAGCATTGGGGTCAGCCTGTTCCCCCATGACGACGTGGACCCCGATACCCTGATCCGTCATGCCGATCAGGCCATGTATATCGCCAAGGAAAGCGGGCGGAACCGCTACTGTCTTTATGACCCTGAACATGGTCGGCGGTTGGTGCAGCGGCGTGAAAACGCTCAGCAACTGCGCAATGCTTTGGATCAGGGACAGTTCGAACTGTTCTATCAGCCCAAGGTCAATATGCGTCACGGCACCGTGGTGGGGGCGGAAGCCCTGATCCGCTGGCGTCATCCGGTGCGCGGTCTGGTGCCGCCGTCGGATTTTCTGCCGTTGATCGAGGAAGCCGATCTGGAAGCCGCCGTCGGCGAATGGGTCACCCGTACCGCTTTGAAGCAGATGTCCTTGTGGCGCCGCCAGGGCCATAGCATTCCGGTCAGCGTTAATATTGCCGCCAGTCATTTGCTGCGCCCCGATTTTTCTGCCCGGATGGCTGACATGCTGGCGGAATTTCCCGATGTGCCGCCGCGTATGTTGCAGATCGAGGTGGTGGAAACGGCGGCGTTGGAAGATATCGGTCGGGCCCGCTCGACCTTGGAAGCCTGCCGGGCCATGGGGGTGACCGGGGCTTTGGACGATTTCGGTACCGGCTATTCGTCCCTGACCTATCTGCGTCACCTGCCCATCGACACCTTGAAGATTGACCAGTCCTTCATCCGCAATCTGCATGATGACGAAGAAGATCTGGCTATCGTCAGGGGCGTGATCATCCTGGCTGCCGGTTTTGGCCGCGCGGTTCTGGCCGAAGGCATCGAAAAGACCGAGCACGGGGAAATGTTGCTGCAACTGGGATGTGAGTTGGGGCAGGGCTATCGCATCGCGCGCCCCATGCCGTCCAGCGACTTCCTAGAATGGGCAGGAACCTGGAAACCCGATGTCCGTTGGACAACGACCCGCAATTAGCCTTTTGCGGGCGTTCGGGTCAGCAGCAACAGCACGAAGACCACCCCCAGCATTTCCAATCCGGTACTGATCAGCACGGCCAACACCGCCGCATCGAAGCCGTCGGCGGTGTGTCTGCGCACGGCGCGGCCTTCTTCCTGGGCCAGAAAAGACAGGCGTTCCAGGGCTTGGGCGGCGTGGCGATAGGCCAGGGCGTTCTGATTAAACGCCTCGGTCGCTTCTGCCGTGCCGCGGGTCGGATGGTTGGGAATGTCCTTCAGGCTGTTGGAATAGCTGTACCAATAGGTCAGGAAATCGACGAAGACCCGTTTCTGTTCGGTCGAGCTGTCGAGGGATTCGTATTGGCGCAGTCCTGCGACGATGCGGGCATCCATATCGTCCAGGCGGTTCAGCCAGCGGCTGCGGTCCTGGGCCGATGTCAGCAAAATCCCGCTGGCCTCGGCAGCACGCATGCCTTCCAGATCGGCGCTTAACCGTCCAGCCACGGCAATGCTGGCCATGGTTTGATCCAGGATATCGCCGGATTGCTCGTTCAACTGGTTGATCTGATAGATGGCGAACAGCCCGTTCAGCAGGGCGATCCAGGCCAGGGCCGCCAAGCTGACTGTCAGCTTTTGCACGGGCCGGGGTAGGGCGAGGCGGCGCGGCGTCATCGCGGTTCTGCCTGTGCGGGTTGGGCGCAGTGCCGGTCCGGATCGGTGAAGCCGATGATGGCGTCGGTCGCACCTTGGGCGAACAGGTCTTCATGGCCTGCCGCTTTGGGGAAAAATCCCTGTTTGGGACTATTGGCGGCGTTCAGCAGCTTATGACCAAAAAAGGCGGGGATGATGTCATCGGCCTCGCCATGGATCAGCAGCAGGGGCACGTGTACTTTGCCGATGCGGTCAATCGAGGCAAAACGGTCGCGGGCCAGATAGCCGACGGCGCGCACATTGAAGCTGTGTCCCGCCACATCGCCGATCGATGTATAGGGGGCCAGCAGTACCAGTTGTTTCGGGGGCGTTTCCTCGGCCATCTTGACCGCGACCCCGGTTCCCAGGGAATGGGCGACAAACACCAACTGCTCGGGCGGCAGACCCTTTTGCCGCAGAAAACGTACAGCGGCCCGGCCGTCTTCAAACAATCCCTGTTCCGACGGTTTGCCGGGATTGCCGCCATAGCCGCGATATTCCAGCATCAAGGCCCCAAATCCCGCATGCAAAAGCTGCTCAAGGTTCAGGGCGGCCTGTTTCACATCGCCCTCATTGCCATGAAAAAACAGCAAGGTCGGACAGCCGGGATAGGCGGGCTTGTACCAGGATGCCAGACTAAGCCCGTCACCGGTGGGCAAGAACACCACCTGGGTGCCGGTCATGCCGATCTGGCGGGGGTCGGCGGCGTCATCGTAAAGATTGGTTTCAAACAGGATATGACGCTGGCCAAAAAACAGCACCAGGGCAAAGATCACGGCGCTGGCCAGAAAAAGCGCCCCCAGACTGGCGCAAAACAACAACAGGCACTGACGCTGGTGGCTCCAAAAGCCGGTCATTCCGCCGGTCCGGTGGGGTGCGCCTCGGTATCGTCGGGGTCCAAGGTCAGGTGTGACGACAGATAAAGACCGCGCAGCAGCAGAAACATCGATAACAGGGCCGCCGCCGCCGCCGCTCCCAACTCGATCGCCATGGTGCGCCACCAATCGTGGAATTGCGGCCCGTTGGTCGAGCGCGCCGACACCACCAGGGGCAGGCCGGAAATCGGGTGATAGGCGGCAATTTCCAAACGCCCGTTCAGCGGGTTGGGCAGTTCGCCCCATTGCGGTGCGCCGGAATTGACCGCATCGCGGAAAGCGGGGATGGGGGGAAACACTTCGCCCACATGGTCGGCGCCATCTTGGTGCACCGCCAGCAGCCGCCCATCGGACTGAAACAGCCGGACATCCTTACGCAGGAAGAAAGCTGGGGTGAACGGATTGTTCAACAATGAATCCGGGGTCACCCCCGCCACCAGGACGCCTTGCAGATTGCCGTTGGCGTCATCGATTCCCAATGTCATCAGCAGGTAAAGGGCGGGTTGGGTCAGTTCCAACTGCGGTCCGGTCAAGCTGCCCGCCAGCACGTAAAGGCTGTTGGCGGAATCGCGATGGTGGCGGATGAAAATGCGGCCCCGTCCGGTGACATTGCGGCGCAGTTGAGTGGCGTCGGAACTGACCAGCAAATCCCCTTCGGCTGAAAACAGGCTGACGAAACGGACATATTGCTGCTGGGCGATCTGATGGCGGAACTGCGATTGCAGGGCAACCTTGGTGGTCTGGCCGTTCAGCATGTCCACGCTGGAGCGACGCAGGTCATGTTGCAGCGAATCGCTGACCTCGCCCAGGATTGCGCCCAAAGTTTCCGCCACTTCCGACGCGGTATGATGGGCTTCCATGCCCCAGGTGGCGACGGCGTCGGAATGGCCTTCCCATTTGGCGATGCCATCCCAGCCCGACACGATGGCCGACAGACACAAAAAGGCCGACAGCCCAAAGCACGCCATGGGGCTGGCCAGGGTTGACCGCCACCAGGAACGCTTTTTGATCTGGCCTTGAGGGTCTGCCATGGCTGCGTTATGGGCGTGTGTCGTTGGCATGGGGCATTTCCACCTTCTTATTGGCAGCTGGCACCGTCATCCGTCCAGCGCGACGCAACGCCCAAGGCATTGCGTAAGGCTGATCGGCATGAACCGGGGGTGGTGCGGGTAATTTGCGTCGAAGGGCTTTCCTTATCGGCGGCGTCGGCGGTGGCTTTGCCGTTGGTCGGCCGGGTCAAGGCGGCAAAGGTCGGATCACGGGGGCGCCAGCGGTCGATCTTGGCATTCAGCGCATCGATTTGCGCCGGGCTTAAGAATCGGGCCTGTTGATCGCGGGCGCTTTGCGCCGCTGTGCGGTTGGGCGGGTCGGCGGCCTGGGTGGCCGCCAGGGCAAACCATTGATAGGCGATCTCGGGGGTGGCAACGACGCCTTTGCCCGTGGCGTAAAGACGTCCCAGGTTGAACTCGGCCTGATAATCCCCTTGCAGGGCGGCCATTTCGTACCAATAGGCCGCCTGCTTGTCATCGGCGGCAAGTCCGACGCCGTTGGCATACATCGCGCCCAGGATGCGCTGGGACTCTGCGTCCCCCTGATCGGCAGCGGCGCGGTACCATTGGGCCGATTGGGCCAAGTCGGGGCCGATCTGGCCTAAGCGTAGAGCCAGTTCTTTTTGTGCCCCCAGATGATTTTGCTCGGCGGCGTCGCGCAGATGCTGCAACGCTTCTGCGTTGTTGGGGAACAGATCGCCGCGCCGCAATTGCAAAAGCCCCAGATTGTATTGGGCGGACGGGTTGCCGCTGTCGGCGGATCGGCGGTACCAAAGGGCGGCTTCGGCGTCGTCCTGGGGCAGGCCTTGGCCCAGTTCCAGGGCAAGGCCAAGATTGAAGGCGGCTTCGTCGTTGCCCTGTTCGGCGGCTTTGCGCCACCATTCACGGGCTTTTGCGCCATTGGCCGGGGTGCCGCGTCCGGTGCTGTAAAGCACGGCCAGATTGTTCTGTGCGGCCGCATCCCCCTTTTGGGCGGCGTCCTGCATTTCCTGGAAGGCGGTTTTGTAATCGCCCTCCATATAAGCGGCTAAGCCCCGGTCAAAGCCTGCCCAGACCAGGGGTGCAGCAAACATCAGCGCTGTTACGGCCAGGATTTTCGGTCCCCAGCCGTGGCTCGGTTGCATGCCGCCCGAAAAGAAGGCGGATATCCTCATCAGGGATGCGCCAAATGAAAGACGGCATCAGGACCGCGCAAGGTGATGCGGCCAAAATCCGGGACGGTCGGCACGGAAACCAAGGGGGAGAAAAGCACCGCCGTCTGCCGGGGCGCAGCCAATGTGACGGTGGGGGCCACGGTCATTTCCTGGGGCGGCGGGCGGCGGTGCGCCGCCTTGCCGTCGGGGATCAGCGGGGTCACGGTGGCGGCTTGCTGGGCGTCCGTGCCCTGGTTGGCCGGGCTGGCCTTGCCGGGGTGTCGCGCGCCCGTGACCTGCGACGGCAAGTGTATAGCGTCGTGCTGCTTCTTGCCGTTGGGGGCGCTTAGATGCTTGTTGGCCCCCGGCTTGCCGCTAATGCCCGGCACTGTCGGGTTGGGGCCGTGCCCGGCGGGCGCCGAGATCGGCTGGTGCGGAACATGCGGGGCGTGCCCATGGCTGGGCGGTTGAGCGCTGGATACGGGCGAGGCAAACCCGACCGCCAGCAGACAGGGGCTGAGCAGCGCGATGATCGCGAATGCGGGAAGGCGTGCCATGGGATCAACCGGTTCCGGTAATTAGTAATCGGCCATTATGCCACATCCTGGATCGGGTCGGAATGGAAAGCCGATGAAAAATCCGTGTCCGTCCATCAGGGCGGTAGGACGGGAAAATAATGCAGGGTCCTGTCGCTTACTTGGCCGCACTGCAAGTCTGCGCATTGCGTCGGTAAGGATTTCTTTGTTAAGAAGAGTACCTATCCGAATGGCCGGACAGGCCAAAAGGTTTAACCATCGGGTAAGGACAGTCCTACCGTGGCATCGGAACATCAGGATCAAGGCGTTTCGTCCAGCGATTTCGCAGCCGAAAACGTCAAGGGCGTTGGCATTCTTCTGCGCGAGGAGCGCGAACGGCAGGGGCAGGATTTGCCCGCCGTCGCAGTGCAGTTGCGCATCCGTCTGCCCTATTTGCAGGCTATCGAGGCTCAGCGTTATTACGATCTGCCCGGTTCGACCTATGCGGTTGGCTTCGTGCGCGGCTATGCCGAGCATCTGGGGCTGGACAGCGAAGATATCGTGCGTCGCTTCAAGCAGGAAATGGGGGGCGAATTCGGCAGCCGCAAGGAACTGGTGTTCCCCACGGCGGTCAACGAAAGCAGCATCCCCACTGGTGGCCTGCTGTTCCTGGCCCTGATCCTGGCCGGTTTAGCCTATGGCGGCTGGTACTGGTACGAAGGGCATTCGGAACAGAGCGCCGACGCCGTTCCCGCCTTGCCTGATCGTCTGGCCGCGCTGATCCATCGTCCGGTTGGCGGCAGCGGGTCGGAAGTGATCCCGGTCGCTCCGGCGGGTGGCGTTCAGACCGCTGCCGTGCCGTCGTCTGATGGAACCAATGCAAACGCGCCCTTGCCGCCGTCGGTCCCGGTGACGCCGTCGGCCGCGCCAAGCGATAGCGCTGCTGCACCGGCTGTATCGCCGCCTGCTGCTGATCCGGCTTCTGCTGCCGTGACCGTACAGCCGCCGTTGCCGCCCAGCACCGCCCCGGTTGCCAGCGATGCCGATCCGGCCAAGCCCGTCGTCGAGCCGACCAAGGTCGAACAGGTCAAGCTGTCCGATACCAAAAGCGTCAAGGATCTGAAGAAGCTGGAAGCCAAGCCGGTCCCCTCGGTCGCGGCCAAGCCCGCCGAACCGTCCGAACCGGAAGAGGCGATGCCCGCCGATCTGTCGCCGCCCGCGCCGGAACCGGCCAAGCCGGTCGAACAGGCCAAGCCTGTCGATCAACCTAAGCCCGCCGACCCCCAGGCCAAGCCCGATGACGGCAAGCCGTCGCGCGTGGTCTTGAAGGCCGAGGAAGATTGCTGGATCGAAGTCCGCGATGCCTCGGGCGCTATCGTGCATTCCCGTCTGTTGCGCCGCGGTGAAACCTATTCGGTGCCGTCGCGCAGCGGTCTTAGCCTGACGGCGGGCAATGCCGGGGCGCTGAGCGTTCTGGTGGATGGCAAGGGCACCACTTCGTTGGGTCGGGCCGGCATGGTGCGTCGCGGCGTCACCCTGGACGCCGACCGGCTGAACGCCGGGGCTGGCGCTCCGCCGCCGCCGCCTGCGCCACCCGCCGATGCGCCTGCTGACGGTGCCGCTCCTGCCGCTGCCCCTACGGGTGCGGTTCAGCAGTAAGAAAAAACGAACGCCCCGTCGCTTTCGGCGGGGCGTTCGGCGTTTTGGCGCGTCCGTTATGCCCGATCAGGGCAACGCCGCGCTTTGTCTGGGGCGGCGATTTGCGCTATAACCCCATCCCCACTCCATTGCAGCGTCGAGAAGGCCATGAGCGTCCGGCCATACCGCGAAATTCACCGCCGAAAAAGCCGCCAGATTTTTGTCGGCAAGGTGCCCGTCGGCGGTGACGCCCCGATCACCGTCCAATCCATGACCAATACCCTGACCACCGATGTCAAGGCGACGGTGGCGCAGATCCATGCGCTGGAAGAAGCGGGCGCGGACATCGTGCGGGTGTCATGCCCGGATCAGGAGTCCGCTCTGGCCCTGAAGGACATCATCCGCGAGGTGCATGTCCCGATCGTCGCCGACATCCATTTTCATTATCGCCGCGCTATCGAGGCGGCGGAATCGGGTGCGGCCTGTCTGCGCATCAATCCCGGCAATATCGGTTCGGCGGATCGGGTGCGCGAAGTGGTGCAGGCGGCCAAGGACCATGGCTGTTCCATGCGCATCGGCGTCAATGCCGGCAGTCTGGAAAAAGAACTGCTGGAACGCTATGGCGAGCCCTGCCCGGAAGCCATGGTGGAAAGCGCCATGCGCCATGCCCGCATCCTGGAAGACAACGATTTCTTTGACTTCAAGATCAGCGTCAAGGCGTCCGACGTGTTTCTGGCGGTCGCGGCCTATCAGGGGCTGGCGGAAGCCTGCGATTATCCGCTGCATCTGGGCATCACCGAGGCCGGCGGCTTGCGCGGCGGTACGGTGAAGTCGGCCATCGGCATTGGTTCGCTGCTGTGGGCCGGGGTGGGTGATACCATCCGCGTTTCCCTGTCTGCCGATCCGGTGGAGGAAATCAAGGCCGGGTTTGAAATTCTGAAGTCCCTGGGGCTGCGCCATCGCGGCGTGCGCATCGTGTCGTGCCCGTCTTGCGCCCGTCAGGGCTTCGACGTGGTCAAGACCGTGGAAACCCTGGAAAACCGTCTGGCCCATATCACCACGCCCTTGACCCTGTCGATCATCGGCTGCGTCGTCAACGGCCCCGGCGAAGCCCGCGAAACCGATCTCGGCCTGACCGGCGGCGGTGGCGGCAGCCATATGGTTTATGTGGGCGGCAGCCCGGATCACAAGATCGACAGCCCGGAAATGGTCGATCACATCGTCTCGCTGGTCGAGCGCAAGGCTGCTGCTATCGAAGCGGCCAATGCCGCCGACACGTCCAACGTCTAAAGCAAGAGAGAGCGCGCCCCCGTGTCTTCCCTTCAGTCCGTTCGCGGCACCCACGATCTGCTGCCCGACGAAGCCCGCCGTCATCGCCGGGTCGAGGAAATCGCCTTTGACGTCGCCCGCCGCTACGGCTTTGGCGAAATCATCACCCCCATCTTCGAATTCACCGAAGTCTTCGCCCGCACATTGGGCGATACCTCCGACGTGGTGACCAAGGAGATGTATACCTTCACCGACCGCTCGGGCGAATCCATCACCCTGCGCCCGGAAAACACCGCCGGCGTGGCCCGTGCCTTCATCTCGGGCGGGTTGTCGCAGAATTTGCCGCTGAAGTTTTTCTATCGCGGCCCGATGTTCCGTTATGAACGCCCGCAAAAGGGGCGTCTGCGCCAGTTCAACCAGATCGGTGTCGAGTTGCTGGGCGTCGAAGGTCCGCAGGCTGATATCGAAGTGATTGCGCTGGGCTATCACGTGCTGCGTGCGCTGGGGCTGGGCGACAAGGTCAAGCTGGAATTGAACAGTCTGGGCGACGCCGAATCCCGCGCCGCCTATCGCGATGCCCTGGTGGCCTTCCTGCTGGAACGCAAGGACCGCCTGTCCAAGGAAAGTCTGGACCGGCTGGAACGCAATCCCCTGCGGGTTCTGGATTCCAAGGATGAAGGCGACCGCGCCGTGGTGGTCGATGCGCCGATCCTGACCGATTATCTGAACGAAGCGTCGCGCACCTTCTTTGATACCGTCAAGGCTGGCCTGACTGCTGTCGGGGTGCCGTTCGAACTGAATTCCCGACTGGTGCGCGGGCTGGATTACTACAGCCATACCGCGTTCGAGTTCACCAGCACCGATCTGGGCTCGCAGGGCACCGTCCTGGCGGGCGGGCGCTATGACGGCCTGATCGGCCAGATGGGCGGCCCGGCCACCTCGGGCATCGGCTGGGCGGCTGGGGCCGAACGTCTGTCCATGCTGGTGGAAGACACCAGCAGCCAGGACCGCCCCATCGCCATCATTCCCATGGGCGGCGGGCTGGAAGCCTTGCAGATTGCCCAAGCCCTGCGCGATGCGGGCTTTGTGATCGATCTGGGTTATTCGGGCAACATGAAGAAGCGTATGGCCCGGGCCAATAAGCAGAACGCGCGGGCGGCCATCATCCTGGGCGAGGACGAACTGGCCCGGCAGGCGGCTATGGTGCGCGATCTCGACAGCGGCGAGCAACAGGAAGTCGCGCTGTCGGCCTTGGTCGATCATCTGGCGCGGTTTCGGTAACGCCGATGTCGGTTGAGCTGTCCTCTCTGCGGCCGATTGTCATCGGCGCCAACCATCGTTCCAGCGCCCTGCCGCTGCGCGATGCGCTGTTTGTCGATGACGCGGCGCAAGGGGACTTCCTGGTCGGTCTGAAACAGGCCGGGCTGTTGCAGGCCATGGCCGTTTCCACCTGCGACCGGGTGGAAGTGTGGGCACTGCATCACGACGCTTTCTTTGTCGAAACCGTCGTGACCGAAGCCTTTGCGGCGCGGGCGGGGATTTCCCTGGAAGCCTTGTCGGGGCAGCTTTATGTCCTGGCCGATGAGGCTGCGGCCCGCCACTGTTTTGCCGTCACCTCGTCGCTGGACAGTCTGGTGATCGGCGAGCCCCATGTGCTGGGACAGGTGAAAGCCTGTCAACGCATGGCCCGCGATGCCGGAACCTGTGGGGCGGAACTGGAAAACCTGTTGTCGGCGGCCTATGCCACCGCCAAGCGGGTCCGCAGCGAAACTTCGGTGGCGGAGCGGCCCGTTTCGATCGCGTCGGCGGCGGTGCAGTTTGCCCGCGACCTGCAAGGCGATCTGTCGGACTGCGACGGCCTGATGATCGGCGCGGGCGATATGGGCGAGTTGGTGGCCGAAAGTCTGCTGGCGGCGGGCATGCGCCGTCTGGTGGTGGCTGCGCCCCGGCAAAGCCGCGCCGTTGCGGTGGCGGAAAGCCTGAACTGCCATGTCGGTTCGATGGATGATCTGCCCCAGCTTTTGGCTGAATCCGACATCGTCTTGACGGCGGTCAGCGGACGCCATACGGTCTTGGCACCCGATCAGGTGCACCAGGCGTTGCGCAAGCGTCGCCGCAAGCCGATTTTTCTGGTGGATGCTGGTATCCCCGGCGACATCGATCCGGCGGTCAACCGGGTGGACGGGGCGTATCTTTACGATCTGACCGACCTGGAACGCATCGCCATGGAAGGCCGCGCCAACCGCGAAGCGGCGGCGCGCGACGCCTGGGCCATTGTTGATGCCGAACTGGCGGTTTTTGCCAGGAATTTGGCGGCCCGTGCGGCGGTTCCGGCCATCGTGGCGCTGCGCAGCCGGTTCGAGGCTGTGCGCGACGCCGTGCTGGGCGAAGCGGCGGGGGATGTGGAAAAGGCGACGCGGCTGTTGGTCAGCCGCCTGTTGCATGAACCGAGTGAAGCCATGCGCGACATCGCCAGCCGGGGCGATGCGAGCCGGGCTGAATGGGAAGCGGCGGAACATCTGCTGAAGCGGCTGTTCCGGCTGGATTAGACGAGATAAACGCCGATGAATTTGGAATTGACCTTCGACCGGGTTCTGACCCGTCATGCCGAATTGTCGGCCATGCTGGCGGGCGAGGGCGGATCGACCGATTCGCACAGCTTCGTCAAGATGTCGAAGGAGTTGGCCGAACTGGATCCGGTGGTGGCGGGCATCAATGCCCTGCGCCAGTTGAAGGCCGAGATGGACGACGCCGCCCTGATGAAGGACGACGCTTCTGCCGATCCCGATATGCGGTCCCTGGCGGAGGAGGAATTCTACGCCCTGAAGGAGCGTCTGCCGGAGATGGAGCGGCAGGTGCAAATCTCGCTGCTGCCCAAGGACGAGGCCGACGAAAAGAACGCCATCCTGGAAGTGCGCGCGGGCACCGGCGGGGATGAAGCGGCGTTGTTTGCCGCCGAACTGTTTCGCATGTACGAACGCTATGCCGCCTTGCATGGCTGGCGGTTCGAGCCGCTGGACATCAGCGATACCGGCATCGGCGGCTTCAAGGAAGCCAGCGCCAGCATCACCGGGCGCGGCGTGTTCGCGCTGCTGAAGTTCGAATCCGGTGTGCACCGGGTGCAGCGCGTGCCGGTGACCGAAGCGGGCGGGCGCATCCATACCTCGGCGGCGACGGTGGCGGTGCTGCCGGAGGCCGAGGATGTGGACATCCAGTTGGATGACAAGGATCTGCGCTTCGATGTCTACCGTTCGCAAGGTTCGGGCGGGCAGAGCGTCAACACCACCGACTCGGCGGTGCGCGTGACCCATATTCCCACCGGTCTGGCGGTGGCCTGCCAGCAGGAAAAGAGCCAGCATAAGAACAAGGCGACCGCCTTGAAGCTGCTGCGTTCGCGGCTTTATGACATGGAACGCGCCGCCAAGGACGCCGAGCGCGCCGCCAACCGCAAGAATCAGGTGGGCTCGGGCGACCGTTCGGAACGCATTCGCACCTATAACTTCCCGCAAGGGCGCGTCACTGATCACCGCATCAACCTGACCCTTTACAAGATCGACAAGGTGATGGAAGGCGAAGCCCTGGGCGAACTGATCGACGCGCTGGTGGCAGCCGATCAGGCGGCCCGTCTGGCGGATATGGAATGATTTCCTGCGGCGACGCGCTGCGTCAGGTGACGGCGCGTCTAAACCGCGCCGGGGTGGACAATGCCCGTCTGGATGCCCGCATCCTGCTGGCCCAAGCGCTCGGTATCGACAGCATGGCGGTGTTCAGCTATCCCGAGCGCCGTTTGAGCGAACAGGAATGGGCCGCCGCCCAAGATTTTGCCCATCGGCGCGAACAGCGCGAGCCGGTTTCGCACATCATCGGACGGCGGGAATTCTGGAGCCTGACCTTTAAGGTCACCCCCGCCACCTTGGATCCGCGCCCCGATACGGAAACCCTGGTGCAAGCCCTGCTGGACCGGGTGAGCGATCGCGCCGCGCCCTTGTCGATCGTCGATTTTGGGACCGGGTCGGGCTGCATCCTGTTGGCACTGTTGTCGGAACTGCCCAACGCCCGTGGGCTGGGGATCGACCAAAGCACGGACGCCCTGGCGGTGGCGGCGGATAATGCCCGTGCCCTGGGGCTGGATGGACGGGTGGAATTCCATCTGGGCGATTGGGGGGCGGGCCTGTCGGGGCCGTTTGATCTGATCGTGTCGAACCCGCCTTACATCCCCGCCGCCGATATGGCCGGGTTGGAGCCGGAAGTGACCCGATATGAACCCCAGACCGCCCTGGTGGGCGGAGTTGACGGGCTGGACTGTTACCGCGCCCTGGCCCCCGATATTGCCCGCCTGCTGGCCCCCCGGGGTTGGGCCGGGTTGGAATTCGGGCAGGGTCAGGCGGCGGATGTTTCGGCCATCATGGCTGCCGCCGGGCTGAAGACAGAAGAGGTGCGGGCTGATCTTGCCGCTATTGATCGCTGCGTGATTCTGTCGTCCGGACGATAATCGGGCAGTAATCGGAGGACGTTCTTAAAAAATTCCAATTCTGCGAAAAAAAATGTTGGAAAGTCGGGGCAGGCCAACTACTTTGTTGCCGCGCGCGACAGCCAAGGCGAGTTTGCGTCGAGTCTTTGGACTCCGCCCTCCGCTGTATGTCGTCACTCCCATAAGTCGCCAGCCCAGGGCCTGCGAACTTCGCACGGGAAAATCCCCCATGTTTGGGGTTTTGAGTAACCACTACTTGTGTATGTAGGTGCCATGAAACCAGGACAAAACGCCGGCAAGCAGCGTTCGCGTGGCCGGAGCAATAATGGTGCCGGCGGGAAGGGCCGCATGCCGTCCCGTAATCAAACCTATGACAGCAACGGCCCGGACATCCGCATTCGCGGTAATGCCCATCAGGTTCTGGAAAAGTATCTGGCGATGGCCCGCGACGCCTCGGCCCAAGGTGATCGCATCGCTGCCGAAAATTACTATCAGCACGCCGAGCATTATTTCCGCGTGATCAACAACCAGGCTCAGCATAACGGCAATCGTCCTGTTCAGCGTCCTTTGGTGACGCCTGCCGACGACCATGCTCTGCTGTCCGGCGACCTGGATGACGAGGGGGATGAAAACGACTCCTCGGTGATCGAGGATGAAGTCGAGAACGACGGTGACGTTGAAGTCGTGGCTGAAAGCGAAGCTGAAGCCGAAGCCGAAGTCATCGTGCGCGGTGCCGAAGTGATCGCTGCCGAGCCCCAACCGGCTCCGGTTGCGGAAGAGGAACCCGTTGTCGTCAAACGTCGTCGCGGCCCACGCCGCCCCAGCGTTGACCCGGCGGAAGCGGTGAACGCCTGATCGGCGTTTGCTCTGATGGGCAGGTAAACAAAAGGCCGGGACATGTTCCCGGCCTTTTGCCTTTTGGGCGTGTTTTGCCGTCTTCTTATTTGGCGACGGGGGCCTGTTGGGCCTGCGCTTCTTTTTCCTTCTTCAGCTTTTCGCGGGCGGCGGCGTCTTCGGCGCGGATTTGTTCGAAGGGCCCGTATTTGTGCTGGGTTTCGCTAAAGGAATCCACGTAAGGACCCCAGGGAAAATCTTCCGGCTTGTCATAGGGATTCGAGAAATCCTTGGCGACTTCGCCTTCACGCGGCTGACGGGGGTGGGAAATGACATATCCCGCCACGTCGTAGGCGTCATCCTTGGACAAGGCCGGATGATCCCAGGTCGATTGCCCATAAGGCATGTTGGTGTAAACATACTGGAAGGTCGACAGGATGCGGAACATCGAGGCGGATTCGCTGGTGGCGTCCGGACCCCACAGCGGCGGGAATTCATACCCCTTGGTGTCGCCCTTGACGCCGACCCGCTTGCCCAGGCCGTCTTCGCCATGACAGACGGCGCAGTTTTCGGTGAACACCACCTTGCCGCGATCAAGATTGGCGGCCCGATTGGGTTCCTTGACGACCATTTCCTTTTCGCCGATCAGCTTGGCCCCCTTGGGGATGCCGCGCGACAGATATTCGATATAGGCGGCCAGCGCCTTCATCTCTTTCGAATCTTCGGGAATGGCGCGGCCCGACAGGCTGTGGGTGAAACAGAGATTGATGCGGTTTTCCAGCGTCACCGTCTTGCCGAAGCGGGGCTGGAACTGCGGATAAGCGCCATAGGTGCCGATCAGCGGCGCGGCATAGGGAATGGTCGCCGCCGCGCGGTGGCAACTGGCGCAGGCCATGTTGGTCCCGGCATAACGCTTTGACGGGTCGGCGACTTCCGGCCCCAGATATTCCGACGTATGCACCAAAATATCCTGACCGAACTTGATCAGGCGGTTCTGTTCCGTATCCGGCAGCTTGGACAGATCGATTTCCGGCGTCGGCCACTTGGTCAGATCGACTACCGGGCGGTCGTCGGCCTGGGCCGCGCCAATTCCGCCCAAAG
>JASLCK010000095.1 GCA_030151865.1 Rhodospirillaceae bacterium
CGGCCCAGTCGGACCAGTTCGGCGATCAGGCGGTGGGGCGAGCCCACCCCCATGAAGCCGCCGATCAGCAGGGATGCGCCGTCGGGAATGCTCTCGGCGGCTTGGGTGACGGAAAGTGCTTTGCTCATGAAAAGCCCCTTTGGGGGAAGAAAGGACGATGCTGACAGGGGAGGGCTGACGGGGCGGGAAAAGACTGGCCCTTATCGGGCCAGCCAACCGCCATCCACCGGCATCGACGCGCCGGTGATGTTGGCGGCTCCGTCGCTGCACAGGAACACCGTCATCGCGCCCAACTGCTCGACGGTGGTGAAGCGGGCCGACGGCTGCTTTTCGATCAAAAGATCACGTTCGGCTTCGGCGACCGGAATGTTACCGGCGGCGGCGCGGGCATCCACCTGGGCCTGGACCAGCGGGGTCAGAACCCAGCCGGGGCAGATGGCGTTGCAGGTGATCGGGCTTTCGGCGTTTTCCAGGGCGACCACCTTGGTCAGACCGATGATGCCGTGCTTGGCGGCCACATAGGCCGACTTGTTGACCGATCCCACCAAGCCATGCACCGAGGCGATATTGACCAACCGACCCCAGCCGCGCTTTTGCATGCCGGGCAAGGCGGTGCGGATGGTGTGAAAGGCCGACGACAGATTGATGGCGATGACGGCATCCCAGCGGTCCACCGGGAAATCCTGCACCGGCGAGACATGCTGGATGCCCGCATTGTTGACCAGAATATCGACCGCGCCGAAACGCTGTTCGGCATCGCGGACCAGGGCTTCGCATTGATCGGCCTTGGACAGATCGGCCCCGTTGTACAGAACCTCGACGCCGAATTCCTTGGCCAGACCGGCGCGCAGATCTTCGATGGCCTTGGCGTCGCCAAAGCCGTTCAGCATGAGCTTTGCCCCCTGGGCGGCCAGGGCGCGGGCGATCCCCAGACCGATGCCGCTGGTGGAGCCGGTGACAATGGCGGTGCGACCTTTCAGCATGACGAATCCTTTGGGTTGTTGCGGCTTGCGCCGAAGAAGAAACAAGGCGGGACGAACGCGGTCCGGGAACGGCGAAGCCGCCCCCGGACGACGCCGTTGGCTCAGACCAGACCGGTCAGGTAGTAAAGGCCGATCACCACGAAGACCGCCGAGGTCTTGATGCAGGTGATGGCGAAGATGTCCTTATAGGACTGGATGTGGGTCAGGCCGGTGACGGCCAGCAGGGTGATGACCGCGCCGTTATGGGGCAGGGTGTCCATGCCGCCCGACGCCATGGCGGCGACGCGGTGCAGCACTTCCAGGGGAATGCCCGCGGCGTTGGCGGCGGCGGTGAACTGATCGGCCATGGCCGCCAGCGCGATGCTCATCCCGCCCGAGGCCGAGCCGGTGACGCCGGCCAGGGTGGTGACGGTGATGGCTTCGTTGACCAGCGGGTTGGGGATCGACTTCAGGGCGTCCTTGATCACCAGGAAGCCGGGCAGGGCGGCGATGACCGCCCCGAAACCATATTCCGACGCGGTGTTGAGCGAGGCCAGCAACGATCCAGCGACGGCGGCCTTGCTGCCTTCGGCGAACTTGGCGCGGATCGGCTTCCAGGCAAAGGCGATGACCGTCAGGATACCCAGCAACAGGGCCGATTCCACCGACCAGATGGCCAGCAGCTTCGAGACTTGCTGCACAACCGGCTTGGCGCCCGGCGACAGGGCGATTTCACTGGTGGCGCCCCAGATGCCCGGACCGACCCACTGGGTGAAGGCCAGATTGGACAGGCCGACGATGAACAGCGGCAGAATGGCGATGATCGGATGCACCGAGGTGCCATGGTCGAACACCTCAGGTTCGTTGATATGGCCAGTGCCGTAACCTTCGCCAGCGGCAGCGGCTGAACGGCGCCGTGCGTTCAGATAAAGAATGCCGACCGCCAGAATGAACAGACCGCCCAGGGTGCCCAGGGTCGGAGCCGCCATGCCGGTGGTCTTGAAGAAGGTCGAGGGAATGATGTTCTGGATCTGCGGCGTGCCGGGCAGACTGTCCATGGTGAAGGTAAAGGCCCCCAGCGCAATGGTCGCCGGGATCAGGCGCTTGGGAATGTCGCCCTGGCGGAACATTTCGGCGGCAAAGGGATAGACCGCGAACACCACCACGAACAGCGACACGCCGCCATAGGTCAGCAGCGCACCGACCAGGACGATGGACAGCATGGCCCGTTCGCTGCCCACCAGACGGATCACCGCCGAGACGATGGAGCGGGCGAAGCCGGAAATTTCGATGACCTTGCCGAACAAGGCCCCCAACATGAAGACCGGGAAATAGAGCTTGATGAAGCCGACCATGCTCTCCATGAACAGGCCGCTATAGATCGGCAGAACGGCTTGCGGGTCGGTCAGCAGGACCGCCGCCAACGCCGCCACCGGCGCAAACAGAATGACGCTGTAGCCGCGATAGGCCACAAACATCAGAAAAATTAATGCCCCGATGCATACCAGGAAACTCATTTGGCTTTCCTCCGCTATCTCGCGGCCCCATCCACGAAGCCGGTCTTGGACTTTTGTTCGGGCGTGGCGTTTTCTAAAAAACGACCGCTCGTTATTTGGGCGTTGTATGGCAAAGGCCGTGCCAACTGGCCCAAGGGCGCGGATTCGTTGGAATTTGTCCGTTTGGTCAGAAAGCGATGCAGCCTAATTTGTCTGGAATAGCAGACAGGTAGTGCCTGCTTTTTTGGACAAAAGCGGCAGTTTTCCTGGGGTTTTTGATGAAGATTGCGGGCGTCTGAAAAATCAGACATCCTGACCAGCGTTCGCCAATAAGAGGTCTTCCCCTCTGGGCCGCGCCGTCAGGCGAGCGGGTTTGCAGGGGGGCGGGAAAGACCCCGTGCGCAGCAGCAGGGAAACGCCATGCCCAAGGTCATGACCCAAGATGATATCCGTCGCCGCACCGTTGCCGCGCTGTTCGACGATCTGGCTTCGTGCTGCGAAGGTTTGGTGGCGGTGGACAGCGACGCCCGTATCGTCTGGCTTGATGAAAAATACAAATCTTTGCTGGGGGTGACCGGCGACGTCACCGGCCGGGTGGTGGAAGACATCATCCCCCATAGCGAACTGCGCCAAGTGGTCCAGACCGGCAAACCGATGATGCTGGACTTGATGGAATTTTCCGGCGGACGGTCCTTTGTGGTGATCCGCCTGCCGTTGCGGGACGACGAAGGCGAGGTCCAGGGGGCCATCGGCTTCGTGCTGTACGACAAGCCGGAATATCTGAAGCCACTGTTCGGTAAATTCTCGAAAATGCAGGAGGATTTGCAGCGCGCCCGCAAGGAATTGGCGGGCGAGCGGCAGGCCAAATACACTTTTTCCCAATTCCTGGGCATCAGCGAACCGGTGCGTGAGGTCAAGCGTCTGGCCCGGCGCGCCGCCCAGATGGACAGCACCGTCTTACTGCTGGGGGAAACCGGCACCGGCAAGGAATTGTTGGCCCATGCCATCCATGCCGCCAGCCGCCGCGCCAACCGGCCCATGGTCAGCGTCAATGTCGCCGCCATTCCCGACACCTTGTTGGAAGCGGAATTCTTTGGCGCGGCCCCCGGGGCTTATACCGGGGCCGACCGCAAGGGCCGTGAAGGCAAGTTCCAACTGGCCGATGGCGGGACGCTGTTCCTGGACGAAATTGGCGATATGCCGTTGTCCATGCAGACCAAGCTGTTGCGCGCCTTGCAGGAAAAAGAGATCGAACCGTTGGGCAGCAACCGGGTGGTGCGGGTCAATGTCCGCATCATCGCCGCCACCAGCCGCGATCTGGCGGCATTGGTGCGGGCCGGATCGTTCCGCGCCGATCTTTATTACCGCATCAATGTGGTGCCCATCACCCTGCCGCCCCTGCGCCGCCGGACCGAGGACATCGAGGTGCTGGCGGAAAGCATCCTGGACCGCCTGCGCCTGCAAGGCGGCGACTTCCCGCGGGAGCTCGATCCCAGCGCCATCGAGCTTTTGCGCAATTACGACTGGCCCGGCAATGTGCGTGAACTGCACAACATCCTGGAACGGGTCTGCACCCTGACCGAAGCGCCGATCCTGAAGGCTGAACATTTCGCGGCGATCCTGCCGGAACTGATCGCCGCCCTGGCTGGACCCGATGAAACTCCGCAATCCCTGGCCAGCGCGGTGGCCCAGGCGGAACGCGCCGCCATCGCCTCGGCGCTGGGGCATTGCGGCGGCAACAAATCGGCGGCGGCGAAGTTATTGGGGATTTCGCGGGCCTCGCTTTACGAACGGATGGCCGCCCTGGGGCTGGCGACAAGCGCCGAGCCGGGGTGAGGGAAAGCTGTTAACCCTTTGCTGAAAATGGATAAAATAACTTCTCCTGCCGGGGATGCGGTTGGCCTTTCATGGCAGCAACGGCTTTTAACGCATTGATGTGATTCTCTTGCTTGACGGCAGGGGGGCTTGGGCACTATAACCGCGCCTTCCGATTGCGTCCCAATCCAGAAATCAGGGTTTTCAGCTCATGGCTCACCATCAGTCTGCTAAGAAGCGTATCCGTCAGACCGAGCGTCGCACCGAAGTCAATGGTGCTCGCGTCAGCCGCATCCGCACCTTCATGAAGAAGGTCGAAACCGCCATCGCCGGCGGCAACCAGGCTGAAGCCGCCGCCGCTCTGCGCGTCGCTGAGCCGGAACTGATGCGCGCCGCCCAGTCGGGTGTGCTGCACAAGAACACCGCCTCGCGCAAGATTTCGCGCCTGGTGGCCCGTATCAAGTCGCTGGGTCAGTAAGCAGCCGCAAGGCGCTTCGCGATCGGTGCAGCAGCCGCACCCGCGAACATTGTCGCGGGGGCGGCTTTTTGCTGCCCGAACGGCTTCTTCTAGCAAGCCGTATCCCCTGTGGAAAAAATTTGTCCGTTCTGCTTTCGGTCACGTTGCGCGCCGGACAAAGCATCGCTAGAGTCACTCCTCGCTTCTTCGGCTGAGGGGGCGTTTCCAAATAAAAATATAATCTCTTGGGTGAAATCGGCCGGACCTGAAACAGTTCAGGCCGAACGCTATTTATTTGCCAATTGCCAATTTGGTTTTAACCAAAGAGGCGAAGAGGTTAAGACTTATTTGGCTTTGTATTGTTTATCGATCGTTCATAAAATGATCTTTAGTTTGGGTGGGGTTGGTTTGTGACTGTCGCGAATTTCGGGCGGCAATCCGGCCGAAAACCTTGACGTCGCTTTCGCTGCGGCAAGGTTGGTGAAATTCGGGATGGGGGAAGCTGGAAACGAACGGCCTTTAGAACCCGCAATGCCGGTACCCTGCGTGGGTCTGGTGTGCGAATGGGCTTTCGTCTCGTGGCTTTGAACGTTTGGGGTTGTTTAAGTGAGCAACGACATCGTTACGGCACAGTGGAGCAAAATTCGCGGACATCTGCGCGAAGAGTTCGGCGAGGCCGCCTTTAAAAGCTGGCTCAACCCGCTCAACGTGGCAGAAATCCGCGACGGTCAGGTGCGCATTGCCGTGCCGACCCGGTTTCTGCGCGACTGGGTGGTGACCCATTACAGCGACCGCATCCGGGCGCTGTGGGCCAAGGAAGATCCCAGCATCAACACCATCGACATCGTGGTGCAGCCGACGGTGGCGCGTTCCGCCAACGGTCAGGCCGCTGCCGCTGTTACGGCCAAGCCGCAGGTTCAGGCCGTCCCGCCGCAGCCGGTCAGCGTGCCCGCGGCCCCCTGCGAACCGGCCAATGTCAGTGAAGAAATCGGCGCGCCTTTGGATCCGCGCTATACCTTCGACAATTTCGTGGTGGGCAAGCCCAACGAATTCGCCTATGCCGCCGCCCGGCGCGTGGCCGAATCCGACACCGTATCGTTCAATCCGCTGTTTCTTTACGGCGGCGTCGGTCTGGGCAAGACCCACCTGATGCATGCGGTGGCCTGGCATATCCGCGAACGCAATCCCAGGCGGTCGGTGATCTATCTGTCGGCGGAAAAGTTCATGTACCGTTTCGTCCGGGCGCTGCGCTATCAGGACACCATGGCGTTCAAGGAACAGTTCCGCTCGGTCGATGTTTTGATGATCGACGATGTGCAGTTCATCGGCGGTAAGGATTCGACCCAGGAAGAGTTCTTCCACACCTTCAATTCGCTGGTGGATCAGGGCCGTCAGATCATCATCTCGGCAGACAAGTCGCCATCCGATTTGCAAGGAATGGAAGAGCGCCTGCGCTCCCGTCTGGGCTGCGGTCTGGTGGCCGACATTCACGCCACCAGCTATGAACTGCGGCTGGGCATCATCGGATCCAAGGCCGAGCAGATGGGCGTTGACGTGCCGGTCAAAGTGGCCGAATTCCTGGCTCACAAGATCACCAGCAACGTGCGCGAACTGGAAGGGGCGCTGAACCGCGTGGTCGCCCATGCCCAGTTGGTCGGACGCGACATCACCTTGGAAAGCACCCAGGACGTGCTGCATGATCTGCTGCGCGCCAATGACCGCCGGATCACCATCGAGGAAATCCAGAAGAAGGTGGCCGAGCATTTCAATATCAAGCTTCAGGAAATGTCGTCGGCGCGCCGGGCCCGTCAGGTGGCGCGGCCCCGTCAGGTGGCGATGTATCTGGCCAAGCAGTTGACCAGCCGGTCCTTGCCGGAAATCGGCCGCAAGTTCGGTGGGCGCGACCACACCACGGTGATGCACGCCGTCAAGAAGATTGAAGAACTGCGTAGTGCCGATTCCTCCTTCGCCGAGGATGTGGAATTGCTGCGCCGCATGCTGGAAAGCTGAGCCCTTTTCGGGGGACGTCTGTTCGCCGAAGGCTGAAAATCTCCGCCCTGACGCCCATTCGGGCATTGGGGCGGGGTGGGTGGCGGCAAAAGGGGCTTATGGCCCTCTAAAGCCTGCAAAACCGCTTCTGATACAAAAGGCTTGTGGTATACTGTCCCCCCTTTACCCAAGGGGGTGCGGCAACGCGCCTGGTGCCAACGCGGAAAGCCGCTCGAACAGCAACGGAACGCCATGAAACTGACCATTGAACGCGCCGCCCTGCTGAAGTCCCTCAGTCATGTGCAGAGTGTCGTTGAACGGCGCAATACCATTCCGATCCTGTCCAATGTCAAGATCGAGGGACGCGACGGCCGTGTCAGCCTGAACGCCACCGACATGGACCTGGATATCGTCGAAGCGGTTGCCGCCGACGTCATCCGCCCCGGCGCCACCACCGCTCCCGCCCATACGCTCTATGACATCGTGCGCAAGCTGCCCGAAGGCGCGCAGGTCGAGATCGAACATACCGGCGACGACAGCCAGTTGGCTCTGCGCTCCGGCCGGTCCAAGTTCACCCTGTCGGCCCTGCCGGTCGATGATTATCCGGTGATGTCGGGCGGTGAACTGCCCAACAGCTTCAGCCTGTCGGCCGACGATCTGAAGGGGCTGATCGACCGCACCCGCTTCGCCATTTCCAACGAAGAAACCCGCTATTATCTGAACGGCATCTATCTGCATGCCGCCACCTCGAACGGTGTGGCGGTGCTGCGCGCCGTGGCCACCGACGGCCACCGTCTGGCCCGCGTCGAAGTGCCGCTGCCGGAAGGCGCTGCGGGCATTCCCGGCGTGATCGTGCCCAAGAAGACCGTGACCGAACTGCGCAAGCTGCTCGATGAAACCACCATGGACGTGGTGGTGTCGCTGTCGGAAACCAAGATCCGCTTCGCTTTCGACAATGCCGAGCTGACCTCCAAGCTGATTGACGGCACCTTCCCCGATTACGAACGGGTCATTCCCGCCGACAATGACAAGGTGCTGGAAGTGGACTGCAAGTCCTTCAGCCAGGCGGTTGACCGCGTTTCGGCCATCAGCAGCGAAAAGTCGCGCGCCATCAAGCTGGCCGTCGATAAGGGCACCCTGACCCTGTCGGCGTCGAGCCCGGAAGCCGGCAGCGCGGTGGAAGAACTGGAAGCGGCTTACGATTCGTCGGCCATCGAGATCGGGTTCAATTCCCGCTATCTGATGGACATTCTGGCGCAGATCGAAGGCGACGCGGCCCGCTTCGCCATGGCCGATTCCGCCAGCCCCACCGTGGTGCGCGAAGTCGCCGACGGCAGCGCGGTTTATGTTTTGATGCCCATGCGGGTGTGATGGGACGGAGAGTAGTTTCGTGCTGGCGGTGACCCGCCTGACTTTAAGCGATTTTCGCTGTTATTCCTTCCTTCGGCTGGAATGCGACAGCCGCCCGGTGATTCTGACCGGCCCCAACGGGGCTGGAAAAACCAACATCCTGGAAGCGTTGTCGTTTTTCTCGCCGGGGCGGGGCCTGCGCCGCGCCAAGTTGTCGGACATCACCCGCAAGGGGGCGGCGGACGGTGCGCCTTGGGCGGTGGCGGCGGTTCTGGATCGCCCTGATGGCCCCTGGGGCCAGGGCGGGACGCTGGATATGGGCACCGGTCGGGAAGCCGGGTCGGAACGGCGTCTGGTGCGCATCGACGGTCAGGCGGCACGGTCCCAATCGGCTTTGACCCAGGTGGTCAGCGCTTTGTGGCTGACCCCGGCCATGGACCGGCTGTTTACCGAAGGGGCGACCGGGCGGCGGCGATTTCTCGACCGTCTGGTGTTGGGGGCGGACCCTGCCCATGCCGGTCGGGCCAGCGCTTACGAGCGCGCCATGCGGGAACGTACCCGGCTGTTGAAGGAAGGACGGTTCGATCCGTCCTGGCTGGGGGTTTTGGAAGACGCCATGGCCGTCCAAGGGGTGGACATGGCGGCGGCCCGTAAACGGGTTGCGGCCCGTCTGAACCAGGCCTGCGGTCAGGGTATCGGCCCGTTTCCCGCCGCCGAACTGACGGTTCTGGGCGGGGTGGAAGATTTGCTGGACCAATCGGGCGAGGCCGAGACGGTACAGCGTTTCAAGGACATTCTGGCCCAGTCGCGCCGCCGCGACGCCGAGGCCGGGGGGGCCGTGGATGGTCCGCACCGCAGTGACATGCAGGTGCGCCACGCGGCCAAGGATTTACCGGCCGAGTTGTGTTCGACCGGCGAGCAGAAGGCGATCTTGGTGTCGATCGTGCTGGGTCAGGCCCGTGCCCAGGCCGCCGACCGGCAGATGCCGCCGCTTCTGCTGTTGGACGAGATTGCGGCGCATCTGGATCAGACGCGCCGCGCCGCCTTGTTCGACGAGTTGTGCGCCCTGGGGGCGCAAAGCTGGTTGACGGGCACCGATGCCGCCCTGTTCGCCGAATTCGGCGGGCGGGGCCAGTTCTTTCATGTCGAGGACGCTGTCGCCCGGCGAGAGAACTGACCCTCCGGCAGAACACCGCCGGGGTCTCATGCGATGTGGTTTTCATAAGGATTAAGTGTCGATGTCGAGCGAAGCCGCCAACCTGGACGCCAATGCCGCCGCCGAAGAATACGGCGCAGATTCCATTAAGGTTCTGCGCGGTCTGGAGGCCGTGCGCAAACGCCCCGGCATGTATATCGGCAACACCGGCGACGGCTCGGGCCTGCACCACATGGTCTATGAAGTGGTGGACAACGCCATCGACGAAGCCCTGGCGGGTCATGCCGACAAGGTGGATGTGACGCTGAACCCCGACGGGTCTTGCACCGTGCGCGACAACGGGCGCGGCATTCCCACCGACATCCATAAGGAAGAAGGCGTCTCGGCGGCGGAAGTCATCATGACCCAGCTGCATGCCGGCGGTAAGTTCGACCAGAACAGCTATAAGGTGTCGGGCGGTCTGCACGGCGTCGGCGTGTCGGTGGTCAACGCCTTGTCGGAATGGCTGGACCTGCGGGTGTGGCGCGACGGCAAGGAACATTACATGCGCTTCGCCCATGGCGAGGCGGTCAAGCCGCTGGCCGTGGTCGGCGACGCCCCGATCACCGAAAAGGGCACGCCCCTGACCGGTACCGAAGTGACCTTTTCGCCATCGATCGGCAAGGCGGGCGAAGCCATCTTCGATACCGTGACCGAGTTTGAATTCTCGACCCTGGAACATCGCCTGCGGGAACTGGCCTTCCTGAATTCCGGCGTCTATCTGCGCCTGTCCGACCATCGCGCCGCCGAGGAACGGGCGGTCGATCTGCATTATGTCGGCGGCGTCGAGGCCTTTGTGAAGTACCTGGACAAGTCCAAGCAGGCCCTGCACAGCCCGCCGATCGCCGTGATGGGCGAGAAGGAAGGCATCAGCGTCGAAGTGGCGATGGAATGGACCGACGCCTATCACGAAACCTGTCTGTGCTTCACCAACAACATTCCCCAGCGTGACGGCGGCACCCATCTGGCCGGGTTCCGCGCCGCCCTGACCCGCACCATCAACACCTATGCCAACGATTCCGGCATCGCCAAAAAGGAAAAGGTGGCGCTGCTGGGCGACGACATGCGCGAAGGCCTGACCTGCGTGCTGTCGGTCAAGGTGCCGGATCCCAAATTCTCGTCCCAGACCAAGGACAAGCTGGTGTCGTCGGAAGTCCGCCCGGTGGTGGAAAGCGTGGTCGGTGAAAAGCTGCAACAGTGGTTCGAGGAACATCCCAACGAAGCCCGCAAGGTGGTCGCCAAGGTGGTGGAAGCCGCCGCCGCCCGCGAAGCCGCCCGCAAGGCCCGCGAACTGACGCGGCGCAAGGGTGCGTTGGACATCGCCACCCTGCCCGGCAAACTGGCCGACTGTCAGGAACGCGATCCGGCCCTGTCCGAACTGTTCATCGTCGAGGGTGACTCGGCAGGTGGATCGGCCAAGCAGGG
>JASLCK010000102.1 GCA_030151865.1 Rhodospirillaceae bacterium
GGGCAACGGCAACCGCCGGGAAAACGCGGCGGAAGTGTTCGCCCGCATGTTGCCGCTGGCGGTGCGCGTTCCCGATGACAGCCACATTTATCTGGTGGGCGGGCGTCCGGTTCTGACCTTTTGGGGGTTCGAACGGCTGAATGCCCCGCTGGGCAGCCACGTGATCCGCGATCTGCTGCCGGTTGTGGCGGCGCCTGCCGCCGTTGCCGCCGCGTCGGCGGCGGTTGGTGTCGCAGCCCCCGTAGTGGCGGCCCCCACGGGTCGGGGCTGTCTGCGCTGGCTGCTGCTGGCGCTGTTCCTGCTGGTGTTGCTGCCTTTGCTGCTGTTTGGGCTGCATGCCTGCTCGGTGCCGTTGCCGGGCTGGGTGGCGTCGGTGCCAGGGGTGGGGCTGATCGCCCCGGACCTGCGCGGCCCTGATGTCGCCGTGCCCGATGGGACTGTGCCCGGTGTTGTTGTTCCGGGCGTGGTCGTGCCGGGGGTTGCGGTCCCCGGTGGCGGGGTGGCCGTTCCCGGTGCAGCGGTGCCTGCGCTGGGGGGCGATGCCGATAAGTCTGGCCAAAGTCCGACGGATCAGACCAAGGATGGCCAGACCAAGGATGGTCAACCGGTCCCGCCGCAGCCCGACCAGACCCAAAAGCCCAATGACCAGAAATCCAACGATCCGAAAGCGGACGACAAAAAGGGCGCGGACGACAAGACGCCGCCCAACCCGGACAAGCAGGTCACTCCGGTCAAGCCGCCGCTGATCATCCCTGACGCTGCGGCCAAGAACGGCAGCACCGGTTTCCTGGATGGGCATTGGCGTTCGCAAAGCGGCCTGATGGACAGCGAAACCGGTCGTCCGCTGGAAATGGAATATGATTTCAAGGACGGTAAGGGCACCGCAACCATTCACCGCAATGACGGCAGCGCCTGCACCGCCGGGGCCACGGCGGCCATGCAGGCGGGCAAGCTGGTGATCGATCAGACCGGCGACGTGGTTTGCCCCGACGGGCAAAAGTTCGACCGCTCCAAGGTGGAATGCACGGCGGGCAAGGATGGCAAAGCGGCTTGCCGGGGTGTTCACGCCGATGCCAAGGACGGTTACCGCGTCGAGATCGTGAAGTAAGAAAAACGGGTTAGCTGGGGAAGAGTGCAAATGCTGGCGCAGCTTATCGATTTTGGCGAAGAAACCACGCTGATCATGCGGACCGGGGTCCAGTTCATGGATTTTGGCCTGACCCTGGATTTGCGCAAGGAAATGCCGGGCCAGTTTAATCTGGGTATCGGCGAGACGGTGGCCCGTCTGGATTATGACGAAGCCACCGGCAAGACCTATCTGCCCGGCAGCCGCGAGGCGGCGCGCGTCGATTTCGAAGCCCCCCTGACCGAGACCGTCCAGCTTTTAGAAGACGTCTGGCTGCCGGTGCCGTTCCTGCGCCAGCACAGCACGGTTTTCGTCGAAGGGCCGACCAACTGGGCCCGCGCCCGGCTGGTGACCTTGGCGGAAAGCGAGCGGGACGAAAAGGACCATACCCACCGTCTGGTGATCGCCTTCGACACCAACGTGGTACCGGGCGATATCGAAGGGGCGGCCTATCTGGCGCCGACCATCGCCGACATCACCGGCGGGGCGCGCTTCGCTCTGGCCTGGAAGGGTCAGGATATGGGCTGGTTCCTGGAACAGCCCTGGATGTCGGGCTGGCTGGCCGAACTGTTCCGCGAACGTGCCGGATCGAAGCTGCGCCTGAGCCCCGAGGATGTGGACGAACAGGAACGCAAGTTCCGCGCCCACAAGGCCCATTATCTGAACCTGCTGGCCCTGATTGGCGAAAAGCTGCGCACGCCCAAGGTCAAGATCCTGAGCAACCGCGAAGGCGATTTGCAAAAGCCGATCCAGGTCGATCTGGTGCTCGATGTCGGTAATTCGCGCACCTGCGGCATCCTGATCGAGGATCACCCCCAGGAAACCGATGGCCTGCGTCACCGCTACGCCATGGAACTGCGCGATCTGTCGCGCCCCCATCTGATTTATGCCGAACCGTTCGAAAGCCGCATCGAGTTTGCCGAAGCGGTGTTCGGCAAGGTGGATCAATCCTGCCATTCGGGCCGTAACGACGCCTTCTTGTGGCCAACCATCGCCCGCGTCGGGCCGGAAGCCACCCGTTTGGCGGCGCGCCGTCGCGGCACCGAAGGATCGACCGGCCTGTCCAGCCCCAAGCGCTATCTGTGGGACGAAGACCCCTATGAGCCGGGCTGGCGCTTCAACGATGCCTTCAACAAGGCCGAAGCCGAACCGCTGGCCACCGCGTTGCCCTTTGGCGCGCTGATCAATGACGAGGGCGAGGCGCTGTTCACCCTGGAGCCGGACCGCCGCTATCAGGTCTTCATGCCCCATTACAGCCGTAGCTCGCTGATGACCTTCATGCTGGCCGAAGTGCTGGTGCAGGCCTTGGGGCAATGCAACAGCCCGGGCCAGCGTATGAAGCAAAGCCATGCCAACACCGCCCGGCAATTGCGCTCGGTGATTTTGACCGTTCCGCCGTCCATGCCCAAGGCCGAGCGCCAGATTTTCGAAGAACGTATGCGCCAAGCCATCGGTCTGGTGTGGAAGGCCCTGGGCTGGCATCCGATCGAGGATTCCGTGGATGGGGACGGGCGCGCTTTGGCCTGGCCGCCCTTGCCGACCTATAAGACCCAGTGGGACGAGGCCACGGCAGCCCAGGCGGTTTACCTTTATTCCCAGGCGGTTACCCATTTCGGCGGTCGTCCGGATGAGTTTTTCCAGGTCATGCGCCGCCCGCGCGTCAATGACGACGGCAAGACCCTGACCATCGCCTCGATCGATATCGGTGGCGGCACCACCGATCTGGTGGTGACCGATTACGTGCTCGATGATGGGCGCGGGGCCAACGTCTATATCAATCCGCGCCAGCGTTTCCATGACGGCTTCAAGGTGGCGGGCGACGATATCGTCTTGCAGGTCATCCAGGAAATGGTGCTGCCTGCCATCGACACCGCCCTGCACGAAGCCGGTTTGTCCGATCCTGCCCCCTTGCTGTCCAAGCTGATGGGGACCGAAGCCGGGATCGTCCAGGAAATGGTGCTGCGCCAGCAACTGGCCTTGCAGGTGCTCTATCCCCTGGCCCTGCGCATTCTCAAGGATTACGAGGAGTATGATCCCACCGTTGGTGCAATGCCGGTGGGGGCGTCCCTGGGCGAATTGCTGGTGGATGGCGACCGTCCGTCGGACGAGGTGCTGGGCTATTTCGCCCAAGGGGTGCGTAGTGTCCTGGGGGCGGGATCGGCCCCGTTCGACCTGTTGAGCGTGCATCTGTCGATCGATCTGGGGCGGCTGCACAAGCTGTTCCTGGAAGACAAGTTCGAGATCGCCAAGACCATCCGGTCCTTGTGCGAAGTGGTCTATCTTTATGACTGCGATGTCTTGCTGATCAGCGGTCGTCCGTCGCGTCTGCCGGGCATCCAGGCGATGTTCCGCGCCCTGCTGCCGCTGCCGCCCGACCGGGTGGTGCCCTTGCACAATTTCCGCACCGGCAGCTGGTATCCGTTCCATCGTCAGGAAAAGATCGACGATCCCAAGACCACGGCGGCGGTGGGGGCCATGCTGTGCGTGCTGGGGCAGGGGCGTATCCCCAATTTCTTCTTCCGCGCCAATGCGTTCCGCATCCATTCGACGGTCCGGTCGATCGGTCTTTTGGATCACAACATGACCATCAAGGACAGCGACGTTTATTATCAGGACGTCGATCTGGACAACCAGGATTACGAACTGCCGGAAACGCCCTTTGAAATGCGCGGCCGCATGGTGCTGGGCTTCCGTCAGCTCAGTTCGGCCCGCTGGGGCGCCAGCCCGCTTTATATGCTGGACTTTTCC
Source organism: Rhodospirillaceae bacterium (assembly GCA_030151865.1). Taxonomy (GTDB): domain Bacteria; phylum Pseudomonadota; class Alphaproteobacteria; order Rhodospirillales; family Magnetospirillaceae; genus JASLCK01. The sequence continues at coordinate 3,875 of JASLCK010000102.1, forward strand.
GCCGACAACGCCCGCGCGCGGGAGGAATTGTACGGCAAGAAGGCCGACGGCAATGCCCAGGGCAACGTCTTGCTGGTCAGCCTGAAGCGCGGCCGCAGCCTTGGCCCGCCCGGTCCCGACGGCAAATCGGAACGCCGCGAAACCCTGGTGGTGTCCCAGGTCGCCACCAAGGACGGCGGACAGGTCTCGCCATCGGCGTTGCGCATCCGGCTCAATACGCTCAACAGCGTCGGCATGGGTGACAACAGCTATTGGCTCGATACCGGCAGCATCGTGCGCTAAGGAGACAGTGACGTGACCAGTTCCCCCGAATCCTTGAGCAAACGTTGTCAGGAAATCGTTCTGGGCGCCGACTCCGCCGTCGGCTGGGTCAAGGACGCCCGTCAGGTGTCGCAGCGCCTGGACCGCGAGGCCGACAGTCTGATCGATCGTCTGCGCCGCAGCCGCAATATGCTGCGTCGCCTGGGGGCATCCGCCGGGCGGCCCATGTCGGTGGGGTTCTTCGGCATTTCCCAGGCGGGCAAGTCCTATCTGATTTCCAGCCTGGCCTGTGACGAGCAGGGTGAGCTTGATACCCTGATGGATGGCGAGCGGCTGAACTTCATCCGCCACGTCAATCCGCCCGGCAAGGGTAAGGAAGCCACTGGGCTGGTGACCCGCTTCACCCGCCGTCCACCCAAGACCACGCCCGGCTATCCGGTGCGTCTGCTGTTGTGCTCGGAAGCCGACGTCATCAAGATTCTCGGCAACAGCTTTCTCAACGACTTCGACCACACCAAGGTGTCGTTCGAGCTGGACCCGGCCAAGATCCGTACCCGGCTGGCCGACCTGGGACGCCGCCGCCAGCCCCGTTACACCGGCGGCATGAGCGAAGACGATGTGGTCGATATCAAGGACTATTTCGAAAAGCGCTTGAACAAGTTGGCGGAACAGCTTGGCGGCGATTACTGGCCGACCGCCATCGAACTGGCCCCCTATCTGCTGCCCCCTGACCGCGCCCAATTGTTCGCCCTGCTGTGGGGCGACATCCCGGAAATGACCGACGCCTATCTGCGTCTGCGCGCCGGGTTGGACGCGGTGGGCCATGCCCGCGTCATCGATGCCCCCATCACCACCCTGGTGACCCGCGCCGACGCCCAGACCTGGGTGCAGGAAAACAGCATCATGAACGTCGATATCCTGGAGCGCTTCGGCCGGGATGATCACGATCTGGTGGGTGTTCTGCCTCTCTTCGACGGTAAACCGGGGGCGGAAGCCCGGCTGGCCCGTTCGCTGCTGGCGGCGTTGACGGTGGAAATGGTCTTCGCCCTGGAAGCCAAGCCCCGCATCGGCCTGCTGGAAAGCGTCGATCTGATCGACTTCCCCGGCTATCGCGGCCGTCTGAAGGAAGCCTCGATGGAGGATATCCGCCGCAAGCTGGACGGCGGCGATCCCATGGCGGCGCTGCTGCTGCGCGGCAAGGTGGCCTACCTGTTCGAACGCTATACCGACGATCAGGAAATGAATGTCCTGGTGATGTGCAGCCCGTCGAGCGAACAGAACAACATCAACGATCTGGGGCCGGCCCTGGAAAAGTGGGTGCTGGCCACCCAGGGTGCGACGCCCCAGGAACGCGGACGGCGCAAGCCCGGTCTGGCCTGGGCCATCACCAAGTTTGATATGCGCCTAGCCCTGTCGCCCGGTGAAACCGAGGACAATCTGCGGACCAGTTGGGCGGGCATGATGACCGCCACCCTGATCGAACGCTTCCGTGGTGCTGAATGGCTGTCGGATTGGTCGGGGGGGCAACCCTTCAACAATATCTTCCTGGTGCGCAAGCCCAGCATGGCCACCGGCATCATTGAAACCGAAGGACAGTTGGGTCGCG
>JASLCK010000103.1 GCA_030151865.1 Rhodospirillaceae bacterium
TCGCCCATCTCGGCCAGGAAGAAGGCAACCACCGTCGCCCCGAACACCCCCATGGCCTTTTTCGGTAAATTAACCTCGTCTTCGTCCAGCTTGTCGGGGACCAGAATCCAGCCCGCCATCGCCAGGAAGGACGCCACCACCACCCAATTCAGGATGGCCGGGCTGATCCAATCGGCCAGCAGCGCCCCCAGCCCGCCCGCACCGGCATGGTTCAGCATGGTGGCGACGAAAACGCCCAACACGATCGGCAAAGGCTTGCGATAGCGCGCCGCCAGGATCAGCGACAGCAATTGAGTCTTGTCGCCGATTTCGGCCAGGGCGACGACGCTGGTGGAGACGAGGAAGGATTGCACCGCAAATAACTCCAGGCCGGAACAGACGCAATGACTGAACGCCACCCCGGCCAAGCGGAGGCGCAGCAGTCAAAGGTCTCGCCAAATCTGGATCACCAGCGCCATGCCGAAACCGGCAATCTTGTTGACGCTGATCCCTCTCGCAGTCGGAGGGCGGCTACTCCCCAATGATGGGGCGCACTATAAGCAAGACGGACGGACAAGGAAAGCGGGAAACAAAGCCCGGCTGCAAGGTGAGGCTGCCGGGGCTGAAACAAGCGTCTCAGCCCCCGTCACCCTGCGGCCTCTTACGCCTTGGCGTCGTACTGATCGAACGCTTCCAGGGCCAAGGCGGCGTACATCACCGAGGGACCGCCGCCCATATAGATGGACATGCCGATGGCTTCCAAAACCTCTTCGCGGGTCGCGCCATATTTGCGGGCGGCACGGGCATGGAAGGCCAGACAGCCGTCGCAGCGGGCAGCGACACCCAGCGACAGGGCAATCAGTTCCTTGGTCTTGGGCGACAGGGCGGCGTCCTTCATCAACGCCTGATCCATCGCACCGAACGCCTTCATCACGTCCGGCAGACCGGCACGCAACTGGGCCACAGCGCCGCTCATATCGCCAGCGAAAGCGGGCCAATCCTTAACCATGGAAATCCTCCTTACGTTAGATTTCCTTTATATAAGATAATTCTTATTTATTGTCCAGACTTTCACAGCCCGTCACTGCAAAATCTTTGAAGCGGAATCCTTAGCGGCGGTTCTGGAAAAACGCCCGCAGCAGGGCGGCGGCGCGGCGTTCGTCAAGACCACCGATTACGTCCGGGCTGTGATGACAGGTGGCGTGGCTATAGATACGCGGGCCATGTTCGACGCCGCCGCCCTTGGGGTCATAGGCTCCGAAATACAAACGCCGGATGCGGGCAAAGGAAATGGCGGTGGCGCATAAGGGGCAAGGCTCCAGCGTCACATAGAGATCGCAACCTTCCAGGCGGGGCTGCCCCAAGGCTACCCCGGCGGCGCGGATCGCCAGCACTTCGGCATGGGCGGTGGGGTCGAAGAGTTCCTCGACCCGGTTGCCAGCCCGCGCGATGATCCGGCCCTCCCGGACCACCACCGCGCCCACCGGCACTTCATCACGGGCGGCCGCCGCCTCGGCCTCGGCAAAGGCGGCTGCCATAAACGGATTGGGATCGGAAAACAGCATCACTTCGTCAGGATCACCTGAACCGTCTTCAGTTCCGCCTTAGTCTGGTTGGCCGTACCGGGGCGCAGTTCGATGCCGATGTGATCGCGGGTCATGCCCTTGCCGGTCAAGGTGTCCAAAACCCACTTGGCGCGGCGGATCGCCAGCTTCTTGGCATAGCCGCCCTCGCTGGTATCAACAAAAGTCAGAATGCAGGCCGAGGACTGATTTTTCACCAGCCCCGCCGCCAGGGTTTCCAGGCGGGCGCGGTCCTGATCGGTGGTGCCGCCGTCAAAAAAGCGGAAGGTGCCCGCCGGATTGTCCGGACAATGGCCCTTTTCCCCGGCGGCTTGCGCCTGGGCAAGATGTGGTGCGGCCAGCCCCAACAGGGCGGCGGCGAAAACGGCGCGGCGAATGGTTTTGGCGGTCATACGTCCCCACAGTGATGGCGATGGTGGCCCAGTGCGGCCCGGCTCCCTTCCGGTCCGCTTTTTGTCAGTTTAAAAGAAATGTGTTTACCAAGCGTAAGCATTTGCACAAATCCCTGGCCGTTTTACCTGCCCTGACATGCTCCGCAGACGCCTAAGGGGTTGCCGCCAAGGGGGCTGTCGCCCTAGAGTGCGGCCATGACTTATCCCCTGATTGGCATCACCCTCGACAGCGAGGAACCCGGCGGTTATTCCAAGCTGCCCTGGTACGCCTTGCGGCAGAACTATTGCGACGCCGTGGCGCAAGCGGGCGGGCTGCCCCTGCCCCTGCCCCATCATCCCGATTTGGCGGCGGCTTACCTGGACCGCATTTCCGGGCTGGTGATCACCGGCGGCGCCTTCGACGTCGATCCGGCCCTGTTCGGCGCCACCACCCGCCACGACACCGTTAAGCTGAAGGGGCGGCGCACCCAGTTCGAACTGGCCATCGTCAGGGGCGCGCTGGACCGCGACATGCCGATCCTGGGCATCTGCGGCGGCGAACAATTGCTGGCGGTCGCCCTGGGTGGCACGCTGGTCCAGCATATTCCCGACGAAGTGCCCGATTGTCTGGCCCACGAACAGCCCAATCCGCGCACCGAACCGGGCCATGATGTCCACCTGACGCCGGGCAGCTTGCTGGCCCGCATCGCAGGCCGGGACAGCATTCCGGTCAACAGCGCCCATCACCAGGCCGTAAAAGACGTGCCCGCCGCGATCACAATCAACGCGCGCAGTTCCGACGGCGTGATCGAAGGCGTCGAAGACCCGTCGCGCCGCTTTTGCATGGGGGTGCAGTGGCACCCCGAATATTCCATCAGCCCGGCCGATGACGCCATTTTCCGGGCCTTTATCGAGGCTTGCCGCCAATGACCGACCAGACCGACGACAAGACCGCCCCCGCAATCACCCCCGAACAGGACGACGAGTCCAAGGGCGAACGCATCGCCAAGCGGCTGGCCCGCGCGGGCTTATGTTCCCGCCGCGATGCCGAACGCTGGATCGCCGACGGCCGGGTTTCGGTGGATGGCAAGGTGTTGACCAGCCCCGCCGTGATCGTCACCGAAGCATCGCGCATCGTGGTGGACGGCAAGCCGGTGGGCGAACCGGAACGCACCCGCCTGTGGCGCTACCACAAACCTGCCGGGCTGGTGACCAGCCATAAGGACCCGGAAGGCCGTCCGACCGTGTTCGACCGCATGCCCGAAGGCATGCCGCGCGTGATCTCGGTGGGGCGTCTCGATCTGAATTCCGAAGGTCTGCTGCTTTTGACCAATGACGGCGAGTTGGCACGCCGCCTGGAACTGCCGACCACCGGCTGGGTGCGCCGCTACCGCGTGCGCGTGCATGGCACGCCGACGGTGGAAGCCCTGGCCGAACTGGAACGCGGTGTGACCATCGACGGCATCGCCTATGGCCCCATCAAGGCGCTGCTGGACCGCCAGCAAGGGGCCAATGCCTGGCTGACCGTCAGCCTGAAGGAAGGCAAGAACCGCGAAATCCGCCGCGTCATGGATTATCTGGGCTGGGGTGTGACCCGCCTGATCCGCGTCGCCTATGGCCCGTTCCAACTGGGTCTTTTGGAACCCGGCGATGCCGAGGAAGTGCCCGCCCGCGTGCTGAAGGAGCAGTTGGGCAACAAGGGCGCGGTCAAAAAGGACGACAAGCCGGAAAATGCCGGAGGCACGGCGCGCCGCGCTGCCGCCAAGCCGGGCGAAAACCGCCCCGTCAAGCACAAGCCCACCCGTCCTGCCAAGGAGGACGAGCAGGACGGTAAGCGGAACGGGCCGCGCGGCGACAAGAAGCCGATGGGCGCCCGCGCCCGCCACGCCGAAAAGCAAACTGGGCCCGCTCAAAGCCGACCCACCAAGGGGAAGAGTGATGCGAATCGTCGCCGGCCGTCATAAAGGCCGGGTTCTGATGGCCCCCCAGGGCCGCAATACCCGCCCCACCGCCGACCGCGTGCGCGAATCCCTGTTCAACATCCTGGCCCATGGCAAGCCGGAACTGCGCGCGGCCAGCGTGCTGGACGCCTTTGCCGGGTCGGGGGCGCTGGGGTTCGAAGCCCTGTCGCGGGGGGCCGCCAACGTTACCTTTATGGAAACCGACGGCGAAGCCTTTGCCATCATCTATGGCAATGCCCGCAAGCTGGGGGCCGAACAGGTGGTATCGGTGCAGCGCATCGACGCCACCCGCCCGCCCAAGGCGCGCATCCCCTGCCGCTTCGTGCTGATGGACCCGCCCTATAAATCGGGTCTGGCCACCCCTGCCCTGAAAGCCCTGAACGAACAGGGCTGGCTGGCCCCCGATTGTCTGGTGGTGGTGGAAGTGGCGGCGGGCGAAGGTTTTTCCAGCCCCATCAAGGGCCTGAAGATCATCGACGAACGCACCTATGGCGCGGCCCGTGTGGTCCTGCTGCGCTTCGAAGCCGCCCTGGCGGCGGAACGTTGCGCCGAGGAAAACGAAGAGGACGAAGAAGAAGACGGGGCCGATTAAGGCCCCGCCGATCCCCCCCCGTTTTACGCGGCGGGTTTGCTCAGATATTGGCTGATATCGACATCGTCGATCTGTTCGGGCAGCAGGAAGGTTTCGGCATAATGCCGATACACCCCGGAGGTCAGGAACAGTTCGAACAGGTCGCCGTCGATATGGCCGTCCTTCTTCATGAAGGACATGATCTTCACACATTCCGACAGCTTCTTGGGCGTCTTATAGGGACGGTCGCGGGCGGTCAACGCCTCGAAGATATCGGCAATCGCCATGACGCGGGCGGGCACGCTCATCTGATCCTTGGTCAATCCCTTGGGATAACCGGTGCCGTCCATCTTTTCATGATGACCGCCCGCCCATTCCGGCACCCGGTGCAGATTCTTCGGGAAGGGCAGCGCCTCCAGCATGATGATGGTCTGCACGATGTGATCGTTGATGTGGTAGCGATCCTCGGCGGTCAAGGTGCCGCGCCCGATGGATAGGTTATAAACCTCGCCCAGATTGAACTTGTGGGCGGGCGGCTGGACTGTGAAGCCCCAAGGATTGTCGGGGGTCAAAGCGGGCTTGTCGTGGGCAATGACGTGTTCGGGCTTGTCCGACAGCAGGTTTTCCACCACCGGCAAGGTCGGGGCGGGCTTGGGCTTGCGCTGCGCTTCTTCCCACGACAGACCGATGGTGTCGTCCAGGGTGCGCAGCCAGG
>JASLCK010000146.1 GCA_030151865.1 Rhodospirillaceae bacterium
ATAAAAACCTTTATGAATTAGTCGGAATTTATCAAAGAGAGGAGCACTCTCAATGGGTGTGCTAGAGGGCTTCATTTGCGAGAGTTGCAATGAAATTCATCAATTTATTGAGCGATAAAAGAAAAAGACAACTCACGGAGTTGTCCTTTTCTTGAGCTTTCTCGCCCGGTTTGCCGAAGAGTGGTTTTTTCTTAGGCAGGGAAACGATGGGGAATAGTCGAGCGGGTTTAGTGGCTGGTCTTGCTGGTCACGGCCTTGCGCAAGCGACGGATGCCCAGCGCTACCATGCCGACCACCACTGGAAAACTAATCAGTTCGGCTTTTTCCGGATCTACCGGCAAGCCCAGGGAATGCAGGCCCGCCGTTACATGACCGATCAGGCTCAAGGTGTAATAGCTGATGGCTACTACCGACAGCCCTTCGACGGTTTCCTGCAAACGCAATTGCAGTTCGGCGCGGCGGTTCATGGATTTTAACAGGTCGCGGTTCTGCTCTTCCAGCCCGATATCGACGCGGGTGCGCAGCAAATCGCTGGTGCGGGCGATGCGCTGGGACAGGCTGGCATGGCGCAACGTCGTGGCTTCGCAGGTGCTCATGGCCGGGCCAAGGCGGCGTTCCATGAATTCGGCGATGGTCTGCATGCCGGGGATACGTTGTTCGCGCAGTTCCTCGACGCGCTTTTGCACCAGGACGTAATACGCCTTGGACGCCGAAAAACGATAGCTGTGGGCGCTGGACAGGTGCTCGGCCTTGGCGGCGATGCTGGTCAGGCGGGCCAACAGGTCGCGGTCGCCCGCCGGGCCGCCTTCGCTGGCCAGATTGGCGGTGATCTGGGCCAGTTCATCGTTCATGGCGGTCAGGTCAGGCCCTAACTGCCGGGCCGACGGCAGGCTGAGCAGCGCCATGGTGCGATAGGTCTCGATTTCGAACAGGCGTTGGGTCAACCGTCCGGCCTGACCGTGGGTCAGTCCCAGGTCATAGACCAGGAAGCGGCCAAAGCCATCGTCGTGAATATGAAAATCGGTAAAGACTTCTGACGATCCGCCGACCACAGCGCAGCCGATGATGCCATGCCCGGCAAAGATCGTCGCCATTTCAGAGGCCGAGCGGCGGCGGTCGTCCAAGGCCAGATGGTTGGCGACCATGACCTTGCCGGGAATGTCGGCCAGCCAGTCGCGCGGGGCCAGGGCCACGGCGGTTTGGGCAAAGGGATCGTCGAAGGCGTCGAAGCGAAAGAAGGTATAGGTGGAAAATTCCGCATGGCGTTCCCAGCGCAGCCGGAACGCGCCAAAGGTGGCGGCGAAGTAAATGGCGTCGGCAGGCGGCGGGGCAATGTTAAAGCGGGCGCACAAGGCATTAAGGTGTGCCCATTCCTCGCCGTGGGACAGGCCTTGACCGGTCACAGCCAGATGGCTGGCCCGCACCGGCGGGCGCAACAGTTCGAACGGACGGGCATGCACTTCCCCCGCCAATTGACGGCGTAACGGGTGTTCAGCCCACGGAAAAGCTCCGGCGGCGATGGTGCCGTCTGGCGCAGACATGATTGATCCCCCATATTCCCTTCAGACCATGGGTACTATCATCCGAAAAGCCGGGTCTTGCCAACCCGCTCGGCAGGATGAAAAGATAGTCCCTTTCGTTTTGCGCCCATTCGTCAGGAGCTTTCATGCCGCACAGCGCGATAACCGAAGAACTGTTTTTCCAGCGCACCGGCCTTGACCGCGACCAGGTGGGCAAGATCGTCAGCCAGTCTCTGGACGGCTGCGACGATGGCGAACTGTTTCTGGAATACCGGCAGTCGGAAAGTCTGAGCCTGGATGACGGGCGGATCAAAAGCGCCAGCTTTGACACCACCCAGGGCTTTGGCCTGCGTGCCGTGGCGGGCGAGGCGACCGGTTACGCCCTGGCCAGCGATCTGTCAGAAGATGCTTTGCGCCGCGCCGGGGAAACCGTGCGCGCCGTGCGCTCGGGCCACAGCGGCAGTCAGGCGGTCGGCCCGACCGGCACCAACCGCAGCCTTTACACCGACAAGAACCCGTTGGCCCTGGTGCCCTTCCAGACCAAGGTGGAGGTGCTGGAGCGCATTGATGCCTATGCCCGTGCTAAGGACAGCCGGGTGCGTCAGGTGATGGCGTCGGTGTTGGGATCGTGGCAGGCGGTGCGCATCGTCCGCGCCGACGGCAACCATGCGTCGGATATCCGTCCGTTGGTGCGGCTGAACGTGTCGGTGGTGGTGGCCGATGGTGACCGCATGGAAACCGGCAGCCACGGCATGGGCGGGCGCGTCACCTATGACGGCCTGATCGCCGAGGACAGCTGGAAGGAAGCGGTGGACGAAGCCTTGCGCCAAGCCCTGGTCAATCTGGACTCTGTGGCGGCTCCGGCCGGCGACATGACCGTGGTTTTGGGGCCGGGTTGGCCCGGCGTGCTGCTGCACGAAGCCATCGGTCATGGTCTGGAAGGCGACTTTAACCGCAAGGGTACGTCGGCTTTTTCCGGCATGGTGGGGCAGCGGGTGGCCGCACCCGGCGTCACCGTGGTCGATGACGGCACCCTGGCCGACCGTCGCGGCTCGATCTCGATTGATGATGAAGGCACGCCCTCGTCGCGCACCGTGCTGATCGAAGACGGCATCTTGAAGGGCTATCTGTTCGACCGCATGAACGCCCGGCTGATGAATGTCGCCTCGACCGGCAATGGGCGGCGGCAATCCTATGCCAGCCAGCCTTTGCCGCGCATGACCAACACCTTCATGCTGGCGGGCGACAAGTCGCCGGAAGAAATTCTGGCTTCGGTCAAGACCGGCCTTTACGCCGTCAATTTTGGCGGCGGTCAGGTGGACATCACCAATGGCAAGTTCGTCTTTTCCGCCACCGAGGCGTATTTGATCGAAAACGGTAAGCTGGGTCCGGCGGTCAAGGGGGCGACCCTGATCGGCAACGGTCCCGACGTGCTGACCCGTGTCACCATGATCGGCAACGATCTGGAACTGGATAACGGTGTCGGCACTTGCGGCAAGGACGGGCAAAGTGTTGCCGTCGGCGTCGGCCAGCCGACCTTGCGCATCGACGGTCTGACGGTGGGCGGCACAGCGGTTTAGCGGTTTACGCGTATCCTTGGCGGGCGTCGGCGCGTTTTTTGCGCGTGCCTACGCCCGAGGGGGCTTTCGGGAAACGGGGCGGTGCAGTAAAGTGCCCGCACTTTTTCCCTGACATTTTTTCGCCTGACGGTTTTTCATGTCCGCTGCCGCAGTAACGCCCCCACGGCATCATCCGTCCGCCTATCGCCGCTTGCGGCGGCAGGTCTATCATATGCTGGGCGGTGAAGGACATTCCGACACCCTGGTGCGATTGGTCGATTATGCGTTGGTGACGCTGATCAGCATCAACTGCGTCTTTTCGGTGCTGGAATCGGTCGAACATCTGTCAATCGTGCATGGTCATATCTTCCATGCCTTCGACAAGTTCTCGGTCATCGTCTTTTCCATCGAATATGTGCTGCGCGTCTGGACTGCGGTCGAGATGGAGGATAAGCGCTTCCATGCCTCGGTGATGGGGCGGCTGCGCTATATCCTGACGCCGCTGGCCTTGATCGATTTGGTGGCGATCCTGCCCTTTTACATGGGCATCTTCTTCGAGGTCGATCTGCGTGCCATGCGGGTGCTGCGGCTGCTGCGCGTCTTCAAGCTGAGCCGCTATAGCACCGCCATGACCGTGATGGCCCAGGTGATGCGCACCGAAGCCCGCAGCATCGGCGCGGTGTTGTTCGTCTTCCTGGTGATTTTGGTCTTTGTCTCCAGCTTGATGTATCTGCTGGAACATCAGGCCCAGCCGCATGTGTTCTCGGATATTCCGTCGGCCATGTGGTGGGCGGTGGTGACCATGACCACGTTGGGCTATGGCGATATGACGCCGATCACGCCCTTGGGCCGGTTGCTGGGCGGTTGTACCGCTATCCTGGGCGTCGGCATGGTCGCGCTGCCTGCCGGTGTGTTGGCCTCGGGTTTTTCCGAGGCCCTGCGGGTGCGGCGCGAGGAATATATCGAAAGCGTTGAACGGGCGGTTCAGGGTGGTTCGCAACTCAGTCGCGCCAAGCGCCGCCGGTTGGAGGAAACCCGCGTCAAGCTGGGTCTGTCGCAGGAAGAAGCGTCTTATCTGCTGGAACATGCGGTCAAGGGCGGCATGATCCATTGCCCCCATTGCGGCGAAACCATCGATCCGCGGATCCCCGGCGGGGAATAATCTCACCATGCCATGGCAAAGAAAAAGGGCCGGTCCCAGTGGGGGCGGCCCTTTTTCATGTTCTGTCGGCGCCGTTTATTTCAGGTAATCCAACAGGTTCATGGTTTGGGTGCGCGAAATTGCCTGATAGGACGCCTGCAAGGCGTTCTGCTGAGACAGCAACTGCATGATCACCTGATTGGTGTCGGCCTGAGTGATGGAGGCCGAGGATTTTTGCATGTTGTTGATGGTGGTGGTCTGCTGGGTGCCGATATCGTTCAGGGTCTTGGCCTGAACCGCCAAGGTAAAGGTCACATCCTGCAGGCTGCGCGTCGATTCATTGTTCATGGGCGGCGCGCCCTGGGTGGTGTGGGTCAGGGCATCGTTGACCAGATACAAAGCCTGCGATATCCGCTGCTTGTTGTTGGTCAGACTGCCGGTGCCGTTGGGATCACCCTCGGCGATCAAGGCCATGGCGCGGATGGCTTTTTCAAAAGCGGGGTCGAGGGCCGATGTCGCCGAAACATTGGCCTGACCAGCATCGATATACTGAGTGGTGGTGCCGTCATCGCCCTTGAACATGCTGGTGGTGCTGACGCTGACCGACCGGGCCACCTTGGCGACAGTGCCAGCCGGGGCCAGTTGCAGGCTCTGGTGATTGGTGGGGTCGATGCCGACCACCACGAACTGCCCATTGTTGGCCCCGGTGCCAGCAACGTTAATCACCTGCCCCACGGACACATTGGCAAAGGCGTTGGCATTGGCGGCGCTGACGGTGGGCGGCGAGGCGGCGGCGTTGAAGGTCAACGTGCCCGATGTCGCATTGGCAATGGTGGTGGTGCCCGCCGAAACGGTGGCCGCTGACGGAGCCGTTTCGTTCTGCACGGCAGTATTATAGGTGCCGATAACCTGATAATTGCCATTGTTCTTGGACGTGCCCGACACGGCAATGCTCTGGCCGACCTTCAGCGACGACAGCGATCCGGCAGTGCTGGCCTGGATCAGCCCGTCCGGACCATCGATATTCAGGGTGCCGGTGGACAGGGTGCCGGTGCCGGGATTGATGGAGCCCGCCGCCCCGGTTTCGGTGATCAGCGACGTGGTGTCGGCGGCCTGCACGGTCAGGGTGCCGCCAGCGATGCCGGTGACAATGTAAGCGCCGCTGTTGCCCATGGTGCCGGGGCTGTTGACGTTGATCACCGAATTAACTGCCAGGCTGCCGGTGGCGCCGGGCGGAGTCAGGGTGATCTGATTGGGTGCTGTAAAGGCGACGTTGGTTGCCCCCAACGAGCTGCCGCCGCTGGTCACGGTGGCGGTGGAATCGCTGCCGGTCGCCAGGCTGGTATTGGCGGCAGGCGGGGGGGCCAAGGGGGCGCGCTTGATGGTCAGGGTAGTGCCGTCGTTGCTGGCGACGACGAACCCGCCCGAATTGTTGGCATAGGCCGAACTGCCGGAGATATTGAAGGTCGAGCCGACAGCCAGATTGGAAAATCCCCCCGCAGCGGTCGAGGTGATGGTGTCGGGCGCGGTGTAATAGACGTTGACGTTGTTGGTATGGCCTTGGGCATCGGTGGTCACGGCGGGTATCGGCGTGGTGGCCGAACCATCGGCGGTGACGGCAGGCCCCAGGGTCAGGGTGGTGCCGTCATTGGCGGCAACGGTATAGCGCCCGTCCGAGCCATTGGATCCGGTAACAGTGATCACGGTGCCAACCGGCAGATTGGCGAACTGCCCCTTATTGGCCGCCGAGATCGTGCCGTTGCTGGCGTTGAACGTCAGGTCCCCGGTCTTGCTGACGTCGGCGGTGAACTGCGAGACATCGCCCGCCCGCGACGAGCTGTAGGCGGTGGTCGAGCCGTTATAGAGCTTTTGGAAATCGTCCAGGGTGTTGGCGCCGACCGAAAACGGCTGGGTATTGGTCTGGGTGCCGCCAAAAATATACTGGCCGTTGACGTCAGTATTCAGATACGCCTCCATCGCCTTAAGGGCGTTGAAGGCGAATTGCTGCAACTGATTGATGGTCTGGGCGCTGGCGGTGGCATTGGTGCCAAAGCTGGTAAGCTGCTTGGCGAAGTCGGTCATGGTCTTTTGCATCGACGACACCGTCTGGGTGGCTGTCGTCACGTTCAGATTGAGCACCGTATTGGCCGTCTGATAGGCCTGCAGCTGATCGATCGTGTTTTGGTAGCTGAGCAGATTGTTGCTGCCCGCCGCAATCCCGTCATAGGAGGTGGAGATTTTCCCCGTGGTCAGCTGCTGCTGATAAATCTGCAGCTGATTCTTCAGGTTCATCACCTGTTGGGTGTTATAGGCCGAGATGCCTTGTGTGGAGATCGTGGTGGTCGTCATCTCGGTGCTCCTTAACGGATGATGTTGTCGAGAACGTCGAACAGCTGGTTGATGGTCGAAATGACCTTGGCCGAAGCCGAATAAGCCTGCTGGTATGCGATCAGATTCGACACTTCCTTATCCATACTAACGCCCGAAATGTTGCTTTTTTGCAAATCCAGATTGGATTTCAGCGTGTTTTGATAGTCCAGGCGGGTGCTGTTGGCCGACACGTTGGTCGAATTGCTGCTGACGATGTTGGCGGCGAATTCAGAATAGCTGAAGCTGCCCTGCGGCAGGCCGCCGACGGTCAGAAAATTCTGCTTGCCCTGCATCATCTGCGCCATCTGGTTGACGATGGTGATGTCGCCCGTGGCTGCATAATATTTATTGGTGCTGCTGTTGTAGAGCAGCGTCCCGGTGTTCAGCAAAGACGGATTGGTCTGCAGGTCGCTACGCACCTGGATGTTGCTGGCGCTGTTGACCGCCGATTGGGTGATGTTGGTCTGACCCACCAGACTGCCGGTCACGCTCATGTCGCTGTTGGTGGAATGGGTCAGCCGCAGCCGCTGTCCCGCCCCGTCATTGATGACACTGGCCTTGACCATCTGCGTCGAAGCGAAGCTGAGCTGTCCGGTCCCCGAACCAAAGCTGGAGCCACTCATCACCAGGGGGATGCCCTGCTGGCTGTAAAGACGCAGCCACTGGCTGGTGCCGTCGGTGGCGACCATGGCGCGCACGCCGGCATTGGCCCCCGTCTGGGTGGCGGATTGGGCGTTGATCTTGGCGGCGATGTCGGCCAGCGTGTCGGTCGAAGCGATGTTGACCGACACGCTGATGCTGTCGGTGGTCCCGGTCACGGTCAAGGTGCCAGCCTGAGGCACGAAGCTGTTGGGCGTCAGGTGGGTGCTGTCATAGGTCACGGCCTGGTTGTTGATCAGCTTGGCCATGGAATCCAGGGTCAGGCCCGCCGGAATGTCGATGGTCATTGCCTGGGGGGTGCCGGTGACGGGATCGCCGTTCTTCCAGGTCGAGTCCGACAGGTTCAGAGTGGTGGTCTGGGTGCTGCTGTATTTGGTCAGCGTCTGGGTTTCGAAGGTGGTGGCGTTGCCGGACGTGACGAACAGGTCGTTCAGGCCCAGGAAGTTCGAGAACCCGGAAACCTGCTGATCTGGCTTGGCCGACATGCCCATGGCGACGCTGGCGCTGCTGCCCAGACCCAATTGCGAAACCATGGTGCCGCTGAAGCTGACCGGCTGGCCGCTTTGGCTGGTCAGGCTGAGCCACTGGTTGGTGCCGTCGCTCTGCACGCTGGCCTTGACGCCGGTATTGGCGAACGGTCCGCCGCTCGAATTGATGCTGGCGGCGATGCTGGCCAGGGTGTCGGTGCCGGTTTCGGTCAACGGGCCATAGGTGTTGCCGTTGACGGTCATCGACAGGGTCTTGCCCGCACTGGCGGTAAAGCTGCTGCTGGGGGCCGTCTGATAGCTTTGGGTGTTGCCGTCGATGGTCATTTCGCGGCCCTGCACGTCTTGCACCTGCAAGACATACTGGTTACCGGTGCTGATCACGGTGGCGTTCAGATGGCCGTTGCCTGCGGCGTTGATGTTGATGGCGATGGTGTTCAGGCTGTCGCCCGGCTGCACCTTGACCGACGCCAGTTGACCGTAAGAATCACGGAACACCAGTTCCCCGGAAATATTTGCCGACCCCGTCGCGGCCGAAGCCGGGAAGGGCGTGCTGGTAAAGGTGCTGCTGCGCTGATCGCTGTCATAATTGACGGTGACGTCGGCGGCAGGCTGGCTGCGCGACATCATGATGCCCAAGCCCGACTGGGCATTGTTGCCCGCGG
Source organism: Rhodospirillaceae bacterium (assembly GCA_030151865.1). Lineage (GTDB taxonomy): Bacteria > Pseudomonadota > Alphaproteobacteria > Rhodospirillales > Magnetospirillaceae > JASLCK01. Next base: position 8,401 of record JASLCK010000146.1, read on the forward strand.
TGTCGGAATCGACTGTCATATCCAGACCGGCATTGTTGGTCACAGTCAGGCTGACGGCGGTGCTGGCGCCGCTTTTGTCGGTTTGCACCAGATTGGCGGTCAGGCCGCCCAAGGCGTTCAGCTTGCTTTGGATGTTGGTCAGAGTGTCGCTGGCGGTAACGTTGATAGAGTAGGAGCTGCCAGCGCTGTCGCGGAAGGTCAGCGGACCGCTTAAGCCCAAGGGCGTGCTTGGATCGCTGGACAGCGAGCTGTCCATCTGCACGCTGTGCTGGTCGCGGAACGCGATCGAGGTGTTGGAGGTCGGCGGCAACTGGATGCTGAAATTGCCGGTGCTGTTAACCTGGGCATAGGTGATGCCGCTGGTGGAAAATTGGGTGTTCAGCCAGCCGTTCATCGCCGTGGCCATCTGCGACGGGGTCCAAGACGAGGTGATGGGCTGCCCATTGGCCTGCATATAGCCCTGCATCAGGGTCTTGACCGAGGTGCGCGCCTTTTCACTGCCATCGGAATTCAGCAGAACCACGGCGGTATCGCCGCCCGAAATCGACATTTTCTGATCATTGGGGTCGGAAAATGAGGTGGTGCCGGTGAAGCTCTGGCCGCCGTTGGGATAGGACACGCCACGGTTCTGGATCTGATTCAACCCGTCCTGCAAGCTCTGCGAGACCGTGTTGATCTGGCTTTGCAGATTGGTCAGGGTCTGGTCGCGCATCTGGAACAGCGAGGCCAGCGAGCCCGAGGAAATCTGGCCGGAAATATCGGTTCCGTTAACCAGAATGCCTTGCAGATTGCCGCCTTCGATGGTCATGCCAGGCTGCACGCTGGCCGCGGTCACGTGGCTCAGGGTCTGGGCCTTGCCGTCAAGCAGCGGCACGCCTTGAGTGGTGAAGATCGAGATCGAGCCGTCGCTGCGGGTAAAGGACGAATAGTCCATGTACTGCGACAGGGTCGAAAGTTCCTTGTCGCGCTGGTCCTTCAGATCGTCGGTGCTCTGGCCGTTGGCCTGCATGACCGAGATCTTGTCGTTCAGTCCGACAATGTTCTTCAGCGTGTTGTTGATGGTGTCGACCGCCGTGCCGATCTGCACATCGGCCTGAGACCGCAGGCTTTGGATCTGCTTGGTCATGTTTTGCAGGCTGCTGGTCAGGTTGGTCCCCGCCTGGATCACCGTCGCCGCCGAGGTGGTGGGGTTGGCCGCCAGGGTCGACATGGCAGAGGAAAGCTGTTGAATGATGTTGCTGATGGACGTGGCGTCGCCCGCTTGACCGAACAGGTTCTGGATCTGGGTATAGAAGTTGGAGTTGGTCTGCAGATAGTTCTGCTGGGACAAAGCCGAGCGCACGGTGGCGTTCAGGCCCTCGTCAACCGAGCGGGTGACATTGGCCACCTCGACGCCCGCGCCGGTCCCGCCCACGACCCGTTCCTGCAAATTGACGGTCTTGGCCGAATAATTCGGGTTGTTGATATTCGACAGGTTGGTCGAAACGACGCTCAGCGCGCTTTGCGCCGTCAAAAGACCGCTGAGAGCAGAATTGAGAGCCAGGTTGATCGACATGACGGCGTCCCCTATCGCTTCAGGCGGTGGTGTTGAAGGCCATGGCGGCCGACTGGGTGGTCAGGTTGTTCGACACTTCGCCCTTGCGGCTATAGGTCAAGTCCTGCCCCTTGGCGTTCTGCACGGCGGAATTGATGGTTTCGAACAGTTGTTCGATGGCGTCCATGTGGGCCTTCAACAACCGCGCATTCTCTTGGGCCTTGTCGTCCAGACGGCGGACCAGGGCGACCAGTTGGTCGCGCTGTTCGACGGTAACGCTGCCCACCAGTTGGTTGTCATTGCCCAGGGCGCGCAGCCGTTCCTGATAAAGGCGCGACGCCCCCAGCTTGCGATCCTGCATGTCGGTCACGGCCTGACCATCATGGGCGCGCAGCAGCAGGTTTTCTTCTTCCAGAACCACTTCGAACATGACGATCGCTTCGACCATCGCCGCCAGGGTCTGGGGCAGCTCGGCGATTTTCAGGCCAGGGAAGCCGGGCACCACGCCGGGAACGGCGGGAGCCGACACCGGAGCCGGGCCAGTTGCTGCCGGAGCAACGGGCTTGGCCGGACTGACGCCAGCCACGGCCTTGGCGGCAGGCGCCACAGCCTTGACGGGAGCCGGGGCCTTGGCGGCGACAGGGGCCGGAACAGTCGGGGCAACCGTAGCCGGAGCGGAGGCTGGAGCAGTGGCCGGGGCGGGCGCAGCGCCGGGGGCGCGCGGCGGGGCCTTGGGCGGGGGCTTGGGCAGGTTCGGGCTCATTGATGTTTCTCCTGCTCGGCCAGCATGGTCTTGTAGACGGAATCGGCGATGCCGAAGCCGCCGCGCTTAACCACTTGCTTGCTGTATTCGTCGACCATCATCGACTTGAACATGTCCTCTCCCTGGCCGCCGCCGAACATGCCGTCGGTTTTGATGCCTTCGAACATGTGGCCCAACATCTGCGACACGAACACCGTTTCAAAGTCCTGGGCCGCTTTGCGGACCTGATCCTTGTTGGCGGTGGCGGCGACGCGCGGGGCGGCGACCGAACCATCGTCCATGGCGCTTTGGGCGGCGCTTTGGCTGGCGTAAGCCGAAAGGGAGCTGGCGACGTTCATCTTACATCACCTCGATATCGGCTTGCAGCGCGCCAGCGGCCTTGATCGCTTGCAGAATGCTGATCAGGTCGCGCGGGCTGATGCCAAGGGCGTTCAGGCCAGACACCAGTTCCTGCAGGGTGATGCCGTTCTTCAGCACCGCCAGCTTGTTACCCTGGCCTTCATCGACCTGGATGTCGGTGCGCGGAACCACTTCAGTGGTGCCGGTGTTGGAAAACGGCGCGGGTTGCGACACCTGCGGGGTTTCGGTGATGCGGATGGTCAGGCTGCCCTGGGCGATGGCAACGGTGCTGATGCGCACGTTCTCGCCCATGACAATGGTGCCGGTATGTTCATCGATGACCACGCGGCCCATCTGGTCGGGCTGCACCTGCAATTGTTCGATGTCGGTCAGCATCGCCACGGTGTTGCCGCGATAGCGGGCGGGAACGGCCAGGCGGATGGTGCCGGGATCGGTCGGGTGGGCGATGTCGCCGCCCAAATAGGCGTTGATGGCCTGGGCGACGCGGCGCGCCGTGGTGAAGTCGGGATTGCGCAGCGAGATATGGACCACGGCCATCTGCGACAGGTCAAAGGCCACTTCACGTTCGACGATGCCGCCGTTGGCGATGCGCCCGGTGGTCGGAATGTTCTTGGTCACGGTCGAGGCTGCGCCCGAAGCGGCAATGGCCCCGGTGGTGACCTGTCCCTGGCTGACCGCATAGACTTCGCCGTCCGCGCCCACCAGCGGGGTGACCATCAAGGTGCCGCCGGTCAGGTTGGACGAGTCGCCCAAAGCGCTGACGGTGACATCGATCTTGGTGCCCTGGCGGGCGAACGGCGGCAGCTTGCTGGTGACCATCACGGCGGCGATGTTCTTGGGCTTCAAGGTGCCGTCGCGGGTATTGACGCCCAGGCGTTCCAACATGCCGATCAAGGACTGGCGGGTGAACGCGGCGTTATCCAGGGTGTCACCCGTGCCATTCAAACCCACGACCAGGCCATAGCCCACCAGCACGTTGTCGCGGACGCCTTCAAATTCGGCGATATCCTTGATGCGCGAGGTGGCATGAGCCCCATGGGCAGCGAACAGCCCGGCGATCAACAGACCGGCCGAGAGCCAAGTCTTGACAGCTTCGAAGCTAAGGGCGCGGACCCGGTTCATGGCATTTTCTTCCTTGTGCTGGCCCGCCGTGACGACGGGGGCAATGGTTCGCGCTTTTATATGCGAAGTCCGTGCCAATCTTAAAAATGGCGGAAAGCCTAGGGTTTTGGCCCGAGGTAGGGGAAACGGGAGGGTGTTCCGGAACTTTCGTCCCAGTGACGGGCGGCAAAACTTGCCCTATGCCCAAGGGCTTGTTTTCTCAGGCTTATGCAAGCGTCTTTCCAAGCGGACGCGGCTCGGTGTAAGGTAGCGGCCATCATCTTCACGCTTTCCGCAGGCAGGCATGAAACTCACCGGCATCGGTTCGACCTCCGGCTCCAGTCAATCCAAGCGCACCGGCAAGACCGACAAGTCTTCCGCCGGGTCTTTTGCGCGCCAATTGTCGGAAGTGTCTTCGGGGCCCGAAGAAGTGGCGGCGTTTGAAGGCCCGACCTCGGTCGGCGGGGTGGAAGCCCTGCTGGCGGCGCAAAGTGTCAACGATGCGACCGAGGAAGAAAACCGCAAGCGTCAGATCCAGCGGGGCGAGGATATCCTCGATAAGCTGGAAGAGCTGCGCCACTGCCTGCTGATGGGCGTGGTGCCTAAGGAAAAGCTGGAAGCCCTGGCGCAAATGGTGCGCGACCGCCGCGATGCGGTCCCCGATCCCCGGCTGGCCGGTCTGCTGGACGAGATCGAATTGCGGGCGGAAGTCGAGCTGGCCAAGCTGTCGCGCAACGCCGGATAATTTATCGGATGACCTGTCTTCCTGGCCTCCCCATTTGGGTGGGGTCTGACTGGGTTTTCGGCAAATTGCAGATTTTTCAAGATACTGACTTATGGCCTGAGCGCATTCCATCCTTGCGGCGACCGGGGTCTATCCTTATATTCCGCGGCGGTTTACGAATTCGTGCGTGGGTGAGGCATGACCGTTACGCTGCCGCCGGACTACCGTCCCAATGAGGACGAGCCGTTTATGAATGAGTACCAGCTTGAGTACTTCCGCCAGAAGCTGTTGCGCTGGCGTGGCGAACTTCTGCGGGAATCCGACGAGACTCTTCAGCATTTGCAGGAAGGGGGCTTGCAGGAGCCTGACATCGCCGATCGTGCCCAGGCTGAGGCTGATCGTACTTTGGAATTGCGGACCCGCGATCGCGCCCGCAAACTGATTTCCAAGATCGACGCTGCTTTGGCCCGTATCGAAGACGGGTCTTACGGCTATTGCGAAGAAACCCATGAACCGATCGGCGTGCGCCGCCTGGATGCGCGCCCTATCGCTACCCTGTCGATCGAGGCGCAGGAACGCCACGAACGGCTGGAACGCACCCACCGCGACGAATAATCGCGCCAAAGCGTGCTGCGAGCTTTAAAACCCGGTCCGCTTCGGTGGGCCGGGTTTTTTGTTGGCTGAATTTTCCGTCCGTCTGGCGTTTGAGTGGTTTCGACATCCCCCCACCCTCGATCCCTCCCCACGAGGAGGAGGGAAGCTAACCGCGTTGCCGTCAGGACACCCGGAGCGCAGCGACTAGCGCGTTGAGCGCTCCGGAGCTTTAGCGGAGGGAAGGCAAGGGGCCGGATGCCCGCGCCCGGCGCTGAGGGACCCAAAATATGGAGCGCAGCGACTAGCGCGTTGAGCGCGCCGAAGCTTTAGCGGAGGGAAGCCCAGGGGCCGGATGGCCCCGCCCGGCGTTTGAGGGCCGCACAAAATCTAGCGCA
>JASLCK010000150.1 GCA_030151865.1 Rhodospirillaceae bacterium
CGCGGGCCGACTTCGACCAGACGGACTTTGTGCGGGCGGAGGGCGGCGGTCATGCCGCTTCCTCGGCGGGTTCGAAATCCACCAGGGCGACGCCGTCTTCCACCAGCGCGCCGACCGCATAGCGCAGCGCCTTGACCACGCCGTCAGCGGGGGCCTTCAGGGTATGCTCCATCTTCATGGCTTCCATCACCACCAGCGGCTGACCCTTGGCGACGCTGGCCCCTTCTTCCACCAACAGCGCGGTGATGGTGCCGGGCATCGGCGCGGTGACGCCGCCCGCCGCCGCTTCCGGCACTTCCGACGGCAGGGGATCGACGAGGGACAGGCGATGGACCCGGCCTTCCAGGAACACCGACAGTTCCGAACCATGACGGACAAAACCGCTGGCCCGACGCACCTTGTTCAACACCGCATCCATCTTGCCGTCGCCAGCCAGGATTCCCTTGGCCTCGACCTTGCCGCCGGACAGGGACAGTTCATACCCCCAGGGGCGGTAAATCAGCGAAATGGCGGTGTCGCTGCCGTTGTCGCGCAGGATCAGAGTATCGTGGGCGTCGTCGTTCAGACGCCAGCCATCGCACATGGCCCAGGGGCTGAAGGGATCGGCGGACAGGGCGGCGTGTTTTTCCGCTTCCGCCTTGCGTTCCAGCAGCACGCCCAGGCAGGCCAGGGCCAGTACGGTTTCCGATGCCGGTTCGGCGGGCGGCAACAGGGCGTCGCGATGACGGCCGATAAAGCCGGTGTCCAGATCGGCGGCGGCAAAGGCGGGATGGCGGGCGATGGCGGCCAAAAAGGCGGCGTTGGTCGCCAGACCCGAAACCTCGGTGGCAGCCAGGGCGGCGCGCAGACGGCGCACCGCGCCTTCGCGGTCTTCGTCCCAGACGATCAGCTTGGCGATCATCGGGTCGTAATGCACGCTGATGCGGTCGCCTTCGCGCACGCCGCTGTCGATACGCACATGGGCGTTGGCAGCGGGAAAGCGCAGATGTTCCAGCCTGCCGATGGCGGGCAGAAAATCCTTGTCGGGGTCTTCGGCGTACAGGCGCACCTCGATGGCGTGCCCCTTGATCTTCAGATCGTCCTGACCCAGCGGCAGCGGCTGGCCAGAGGCAACCCGCAACTGCCATTCCACCAGATCCAGCCCGGTGATGAATTCGGTCACCGGATGTTCGACCTGAAGCCGGGGGTTCATTTCCATGAAATAGAAGCTGGCGTCTTCATCCAGCAGAAACTCTACGGTGCCCGCGCCCTGATAGCCGATGGCCTGGGCGGCGGCGACGGCGGCGTCACCCATGCGGGCGCGCAAAGCCGGATCCATGCCGGGGGCGGGGGCTTCTTCGACCACCTTTTGATGACGGCGCTGGATCGAACAATCGCGCTCGAACAGATAGACGCATTTGCCGTGGGCGTCGGCGAACACCTGAATTTCCACATGGCGCGGGCGGGTCAGATACTTTTCGATCAGCACCCGGTCGTTGCCGAAGGATGCAGCGGCTTCGCGCTTGGCCCCGGCCAGTTCGGCGGCGAACTGATCGGCGCTGGCGACCACACGCATACCCTTGCCGCCGCCGCCAGCCGACGCCTTGATGAGAACCGGATAGCCGATCTTTCCCGCCGCTTCGGCCAGAACGGTTTCATCCTGGTTGTCGCCGTGATAGCCCGGCACCAGCGGCACCTGGGCTTTTTCCATCAGGGCCTTGGCTTCGCTCTTGCCGCCCATGGCGCGGATGGCGCCTACCGGCGGACCGATGAAGACCAGCCCGGCCTTGGCGCAGGCCTCGGCGAAACCGGCGTTTTCCGATAGAAAACCATAGCCGGGATGAACGGCTTGGGCCCCGCTTTTCAGCGCCACGTCAATGATGGCCTCGCCGCGCAGATAGGACTCGCGCGCTGCCGCCGGGCCGATGCACCAGGCTTCATCGGCCAGTTTGACATGCTGGGCCTCGGCATCGGCTTCGGAATAAACCGCCACGGTGGCAATGCCCATCTGACGGGCGGTGCGGATGACGCGGCAGGCGATTTCACCACGGTTGGCGATCAGGATCTTCGTGAACATGGATCAGTTCCCCCAGCCGGGTTTGCGTTTTTCCAAAAAGGCGGCGATGCCCTCGCGCCCTTCCGCACCCGCCCGAATGTCGGCGATGCGGCGCGCCGTTTCATCGATCAGATCGGCATCGATCGGGCGGTCCGATACCGCGAAAATCAGGTCCTTGGCGGCGGATTGGGCTTGCGGCGCGCAATCCAGCAGGCGGGCAATCTGATCTTCAACAGCGCTGTCCAGGGCGTCTGTGGCAACCACGCGGTGCACCAGACCCCAGCGCAGGGCTTCCGCCGCGTCGAAGCGTTCGGCGGACAGGAACCAGCGCCGCGCCGCACGCTGGCCCATGGCGGCGATGACATAGGGGGATATCACCGCCGGGATCAGCCCCAGACGCACTTCCGACAGGCTGAACGCCGCCTGATCGCTGGCGATGGCAATATCACAGCAGGCCGCCAACCCAACCCCGCCGCCATAAGCCGCACCTTGAATAACGGCGATGGTCGGTTTGGGCAGGAAGTTTAGGCTGCTCATCAAATCGGCCAGGGCGCGGGCGTCGGCCAGATTTTCGGCGTGGCCGTACCCGGCCATACGCTTCATCCAATCCAGATCGGCCCCGGCGGAAAAGCTTTTGCCTTCGGAGCGCAGCACCACGACCCGCACCGACGGATCATCGCCCAGCGCCTGGAAGGTTTTGGTCAATTCGCCGATCATCGCTTCGTTGAAAGCGTTGTGCACCTGGGGGCGGGCCAGGGTGACGACCGCCACACCGTCGGGACGGTGTTTCAGGTGGATGGTGTTCAATAAGGCCGCGTTCATCATCATTCCCCTTACATGCGGAAGATGCCGAACGGCGTGCGTTCGATGGGGGCGTTGAGCGAGGCCGACAGTCCCAGCCCCAACACCATGCGGGTGTCGGCGGGGTCGATGATGCCATCGTCCCACAGCCGCGCGCTGGCGTAATAGGGGTGGCCCTGATGTTCGTATTGTTCGCGGATCGGGGCCTTGAAAGCGGCTTCTTCTTCCGCTGCCCAGCTTTTGCCCTGGGATTCCATGCCGTCGCGGCGCACCTGGGCCAGAACCCCGGCGGCCTGTTCGCCGCCCATCACCGAAATGCGGGCGTTGGGCCACATCCACATGAAGCGCGGCGAATAAGCGCGCCCGCACATGCCGTAATTGCCCGCCCCAAAGCTGCCGCCGATGACCACGGTGAATTTTGGCACGCGGGCGCAGGCCACGGCGGTGACCATCTTGGCGCCATCCTTGGCGATCCCGCCCGATTCGTATTTGCGACCCACCATGAAGCCGGTGATGTTCTGCAAGAACACCAGCGGAATGCCGCGCTGGGCGCACAGTTCGACAAAGTGCGCGCCTTTGAGGGCGGATTCCGAAAACAGGATGCCGTTGTTGGCGACGATGCCCACCGGATAGCCGAAGATATGGGCGAAGCCGCAAATCAGCGTGGTGCCGTAAAGCTTCTTGAACTCGTCGAATTCGCTGCCATCGACGATGCGGGCGATCACTTCGCGCACATCAAAGGGCTTGCGCGGATCGGTGGGGATGATGCCGTGCAATTCGTCGGCGGGGTAAAGCGGTTCGACCGGGCGGCGGATTTCCACATCCGGGCGCTTGGGGCGGTTCAGGTTGCCGACCACACGCCGGGCGATGGACAAGGCATGGGCGTCGTTGTTGGCGTAATGATCGGTCACGCCCGACGTGCGGGAATGGACATCGGCCCCGCCCAAATCCTCGGCGCTGACCACTTCGCCAGTGGCGGCCTTGACCAGGGGCGGGCCACCCAAAAAGATGGTGCCCTGATTGCGGACAATGATGGATTCGTCGCTCATGGCAGGCACATAGGCCCCGCCAGCGGTACAGCTTCCCATCACCACGGCGATCTGCGGAATGCCCGCGCCCGACATGGTGGCCTGGTTATAGAAGATGCGCCCGAAATGGTCGCGGTCGGGAAACACTTCGTCCTGGTTGGGCAGATTGGCCCCGCCGCTGTCCACCAGATAGATGCAAGGCAGATTGTTTTCGCGGGCGATTTCCTGGGCGCGCAGATGCTTCTTTACGGTCAGCGGGTAATAGGTGCCGCCCTTGACGGTGGCGTCATTGGCGACGATGACGCATTCGCGGCCCATGACGCGGCCGATGCCGGTCAGAATGCCCGCCGCCGGGATCTGTTCGTCGTACACGTCGTATGCCGCCAGTTGCGACAGTTCCAGATAAGGCGTGCCGGGATCGAGCAGGCTGCGCACACGGTCGCGGGGCAACAGCTTGCCGCGCGACAGATGCTTTTCGCGGGCGCGCTCGCCGCCGCCCAGCTTGATCTGGGCGATCTTGGCGCGCAAATCGTCCACCAACAGGCCCATGGCCTCGGCATTGGCCTGGAAGGTGGGATCCTGACGCGACAGGGAGGAATGAAGGATCATGGCGAAGCCCTGACTAGACTGGCGTTAGGCCGTCCTTCCCCGATCTCAAGGACCGGGGAAGGTTTGGGAAAAGGCGGGGAAACCGTCAGGCGGTTTCCTTGAACAGTTCGCGCCCGATCAGCATGCGGCGGATTTCGCTGGTGCCCGCGCCGATTTCGTAAAGCTTGGCGTCGCGCAGCAGCCGTCCGGTGGCGTATTCGTTGATGTAACCGTTGCCGCCCAGCAGTTGGATGGCGTCCAGGGCCACCTGGGTGGCCTTTTCGGCGGCGTATAGAATGGCGCCGGCGGCGTCCTGGCGGGTGGTCTTGCCAGCATCGCAGGCCCGCGCCACCGCATACACATAGGCGCGGCAGGCATTCATGTTGGTGTACATGTCGGCGATCTTGCCCTGCACCAACTGAAACTCACCGATCGATTGGCCGAACTGCTTGCGGTCGTGCACATAGGGCAGGGCGATATCCAACGCGGCCTGCATGATGCCCAGCGGACCGGCGGCCAGCACGGCGCGTTCATAATCAAGGCCGCTCATCAGCACCTTGACGCCTTCGTTCAGGTTGCCCAGCACGTTCTCGGCGGGGACTTCGCAATCCTCGAACACCAGTTCCGAGGTGGGGGAGCCCCGCATCCCCAGCTTGTCCAGCTTTTGCGCCGGACGAAAACCCTTGAAGCTCTTTTCGATCAGAAAAGCGGTGATGCCCTTGGGACCGGCGTCCGGTTCGGTCTTGGCATAGACCACCAGGGTTTCGGCGTAATGGCCGTTGGTGATCCACATCTTGCTGCCGTT
>JASLCK010000359.1 GCA_030151865.1 Rhodospirillaceae bacterium
GTCCGCTCGGTCGGCGAACTGATGGAAAATCAGTATCGTCTGGGCCTGCTGCGCATGGAACGCGCCATCCGCGAACGCATGTCCTCGGTGGACATCGATTCGGTGATGCCGCATGACCTGATCAACGCCAAGCCGGCCGCTGCGGCCGTGCGCGAGTTCTTCGGGTCGAGCCAGCTGTCGCAGTTCATGGACCAGACCAACCCGCTGTCGGAAATCACCCACAAGCGCCGCCTGTCGGCCCTTGGGCCGGGTGGTCTGACCCGCGAGCGCGCTGGTTTCGAAGTCCGCGACGTGCATCCCACCCACTATGGCCGTATCTGCCCGATTGAGACCCCTGAAGGTCCGAACATCGGTCTGATCAACTCCTTGGCCACCTATGCCCGCGTCAATCAGTACGGCTTCATCGAAGCTCCGTACCGCAAGGTGATCGATGGCAAGGTGACCACCGAGGTGCTGTACCTGTCGGCCATGGAAGAAGGTCGCTACACCGTCGCTCAGGCCAATGCGCCGCTGAACGACGATGGCTCCTTCAAGGAAGACTTGGTCAGCTGCCGCCGTTCCGGCGACTTCGTGCTGGTGCCGTCGTCTGAAATCAACTTCATCGACGTCTCGCCCAAGCAGTTGGTGTCGGTCGCTGCCGCTCTGATTCCGTTCCTGGAAAACGACGATGCGAACCGCGCTCTGATGGGGTCGAACATGCAGCGTCAGGCCGTGCCGCTGATCCAGTCGTCTGCCCCGTTGGTGGGCACCGGCATGGAACACGCCGTGGCCCGCGATTCGGGTGCGGCCATCGCTGCGCGCCGGACCGGCGTGATCGATCAGGTGGACGCCACCCGTATCGTCATCCGCGCCACCGAGGAAACCTCGGCTTCGGCGTCGGGCGTCGATATCTACAATCTGCTGAAGTTCCAGCGTTCCAACCAGAGCACCTGCATCACCCAGCGTCCGCTGGTCAAGGTGGGCGATCTGGTGCAGCAGGGCGATATCATCGCCGACGGTCCGTCCACTCAATTGGGCGAACTGGCTCTGGGCCGCAACGTGCTGGTCGCGTTCATGCCTTGGAACGGCTACAACTTCGAAGACTCGATCCTGATTTCCGAACGGATCGTGCGCGATGACGTGTTCACTTCGATCCACATCGAAGAGTTCGAAGTCATGGCCCGCGACACCAAGCTGGGTCAGGAAGAAATCACCCGCGATATTCCCAACGTGGGTGAAGAAGCTCTGAAGAACCTCGACGAAGCCGGTATCGTTTATATCGGCGCCGAAGTGAAGCCGGGCGACATTCTGGTGGGCAAGGTGACGCCGAAGGGCGAATCGCCGATGACCCCGGAAGAGAAGCTGCTGCGCGCCATCTTCGGCGAAAAGGCGTCCGACGTTCGCGATACTTCCCTGCGTCTGCCTCCGGGCGTTGCCGGGACCATCGTCGATGTCCGCGTCTTCTCGCGTCGCGGCGTCGAAAAGGACGAACGCGCCCTGGCCATCGAACGGTCGGAAATCGAGCATCTGGCCAAGGACCGCGACGACGAACGCGGCATCCTGGAACGCTCGTTCTATGCCCGTCTGAAGGGTCTGATGCTGGGTCAGAAGGTGGTCAACGGTCCTAAGGGCCTGAAGATCGGCGCCGAACTGACCGACGAAAGCCTGTCCGCTCTGCATCCGAGCGCCTGGCGCGGTATTGCCGTTGAAAACGACGAAGTCAGCACCGACATCGAAGCCCTGAAGAAGTCCTTCGAGGATGGTGTCGATCGCTTGCAGAAGCGTTTCGAAGACAAGGTCGAAAAGCTGCAGCGCGGCGACGAACTGCCGCCCGGCGTGATGAAGATGGTCAAGGTCTTTGTGGCTGTGAAGCGTAAGCTGCAGCCCGGTGACAAGATGGCCGGTCGTCACGGCAACAAGGGCGTCATCTCGCGCATCATGCCGCTGGAAGACATGCCTTACCTGGAAAACGGCCAGCCGGTCGATCTGGTTCTGAACCCGTTGGGCGTGCCGTCGCGCATGAACGTCGGGCAGATTCTGGAAACCCACCTGGGTTGGGCTTCGGCTAACCTGGGCCGTCAGATCGGCGAGATGCTGGACGGCGTCAAGCGTGGCAACGCCACTTTTGACGACCTGCGCGGCAAGCTGAAGGACGTCTACGGCAAGACCTATGACGAAGATGTCGTCGACATGAACGAGAAGGAACTCGTTGAACTGTCGGAAAATCTGCGTCTGGGCGTGCCGGTGGCGACCCCGGTGTTCGATGGTGCGCGTGAAAGCGACATCGTCGATATGCTGACCAAGGCGGGGCTGGATTCCTCGGGCCAGGTTCGTCTGATCGACGGCCGTACCGGTGAATATTTCGACCGTAAGGTGACCGTCGGCTACATCTACATGCTGAAGCTGCACCACTTGGTGGACGACAAGATCCACGCCCGTTCCATCGGTCCGTACTCGCTGGTTACCCAGCAGCCGTTGGGCGGTAAGGCGCAGTTCGGTGGTCAGCGTTTCGGTGAAATGGAAGTGTGGGCGCTCGAAGCTTACGGCGCGGCCTATACCCTCCAGGAAATGCTCACCGTCAAGTCGGACGACGTTTCCGGCCGCACCAAGGTCTACGAGGCCATCGTGCGCGGCGACGACACCTTTGAGGCCGGTATCCCCGAGTCCTTCAACGTGTTGGTCAAGGAATTGCGTTCGCTCGGCTTGAACGTCGAACTGACCCAGCGCAGCTTCTAAAGAAACTGAGAGGGAGGGCGGTGATCCGTCCTCCCAGTCTCCTCAAGCCCTAAGCGGGAGAGAGAGCTTATGAACGATTTGATGAAGATCTTCGGGCAAGCCAGCGGAACGCAGAGCTTCGACCAGATGCAAATCTCCATCGCCAGCCCGGAGCGTATCCGTTCCTGGTCGTTCGGCGAGATCAAGAAGCCCGAAACCATCAACTATCGTACCTTCAAGCCGGAACGCGACGGCCTGTTCTGCGCGCGCATCTTCGGCCCGATCAAGGATTACGAATGCTTGTGCGGCAAGTACAAGCG
>JASLCK010000360.1 GCA_030151865.1 Rhodospirillaceae bacterium
AATTCCGGCCGGAAGGCGGCACGGACATATTCCATCACCTCGGCCCGCACCGTGGCGCTGTCCTCGCCCTCGGCCTGATTGGCCAGCACTTCGCCACCCAGGTTCGAGGTCAGGACGATCACCGTGTTGCGGAAGTCCACGGTGCGGCCCTGACCATCGGTCAGGCGGCCATCATCGAGAACTTGCAGCAGCACGTTGAAAACGTCGGGATGCGCCTTTTCCACTTCGTCAAACAAGATGACCTGATAGGGACGCCGCCGCACCGCCTCGGTCAAGGCGCCGCCTTCCTCATAGCCGACATAGCCGGGCGGAGCGCCGATCAGGCGAGCCACCGCGTGCTTTTCCATGTATTCCGACATATCGATGCGGACCATGGCGCTTTCATCATCGAACAGAAACTCGGCCAAAGCCTTGGTCAGTTCGGTCTTACCCACGCCCGTCGGCCCCAGGAACAGGAAGCTGCCGATGGGACGGTTGGGGTCTTGCAGACCGGCGCGCGCCCGACGGACCGCGTTGGAAACGGCAACCACCGCTTCCTCCTGACCGATGACGCGGCGCGCCAGCCCTTCTTCCATATGCAGAAGCTTGGCCCGTTCGCCTTCCAGCATCTTGTCCACCGGGATGCCGGTCCAACGCGACACCACGCTGGCAATCTGTTCGTCGGTCACCACTTCCTTGACCATGGCGTCGTCCTTGCCGTCGGACGTTTCGGCCAGTTCCAGACGGCGGACCAGATCGGGGATGACGCCATATTCCAACTCGCCCGCGCGCGCCCAATTGGCGTGACGCTTGGCGATGTCCAGTTCAGCACGGGCCTGGTCCAGATGTTCCTTGATCTTGGTGGCCTGGGCCAAACCTTCCTTTTCAGCCCGCCAGCGCGAAGTCAGTTCAGCAGCTTGGCCTTCCAGTTGGATCAATTCCTGTTCCAGCTTGACCAAACGATCCTGGGACGCGCTGTCCTCTTCCTTCTTCAGGGCTTCGCGCTCGATTTTCAATTGAACGATGCGGCGGTCCAACTCGTCCAATTCCTCGGGCTTGCTGTCCACCTGCATGCGCAGACGGCTGGCCGCTTCGTCCACCAGATCGATAGCCTTGTCGGGCAGGAAGCGGTCGGTGATATAGCGGTTCGACAAAGTGGCGGCGGCCACCAAGGCGGCATCGGCAATGCGCACACCATGGTGCAGTTCGTACTTTTCCTTGATGCCGCGCAGGATGGAAACCGTATCCTCGACCGTCGGTTCGGCCACGAACACCGGCTGGAAACGCCGTGCCAGAGCGGCGTCCTTCTCCACATGCTTGCGATATTCGTTCAAGGTGGTGGCGCCAACGCAATGCAGTTCGCCACGCGCCAAAGCGGGCTTCAGCAGGTTGGAGGCATCCATCGACCCTTCGGCGGCACCAGCCCCCACCAGGGTGTGCATTTCATCGATGAACAGAATGATGTCGCCCGCCGCCGCGGTGACGTCGTGCAGAACGGCCTTCAACCGCTCCTCGAACTCGCCGCGGAACTTGGCCCCGGCCACCAACGCGCCCAAATCCAGGCTCATCAGCGTCTTCTTCTTCAGGGATTCCGGCACGTCGCCATTGACGATGCGCAGCGCCAGCCCTTCGATGATGGCGGTCTTGCCGACGCCCGGCTCGCCGATCAGCACCGGGTTGTTCTTGGTGCGACGCGACAGAACCTGAATGGTGCGGCGAATTTCCTCGTCACGACCGATCACCGGATCCAACTTGCCTTCGCGGGCGGCTTGGGTGATGTCGCGGGCATACTTCTTCAGCGCGTCATAGGAATCCTCGGCGCTGGCGGAATTGGCCTTGCGGCCCTTGCGCATGTCTTCGATGGCGCGGTTCAACGCCTGGGGATTGGCCCCGGCATCGGCCAGAACCTTGCCCACGGGCGTGCCCGCCGCCAGGGCCAAAGCCAGCAGCAGACGTTCGGCGGTGACAAAGCCGTCCCCGGCCTTTTCCGCCAATTGCTCGGCCTGATCGAACAGGCGGGCCGACGACGGGTCCATATAGACCTGCCCGGCCCCGCCGCCTTCGACGCGCGGCATCTTGTCCAGCAAGGCTTCGGTATCGGCCAGGGCGCGGGCGGGATCACCACCGGCGGCGCGGATCAGCTTGGCGGCCAAGCCTTCGCGGTCGTCCAGCAGAACCTTCAGCAAATGTTCGGGGGTCAGGCGCTGGTGATTGCTGCGCAACGCCAGCGTTTGCGCCGACTGGATGAAACCCTTCGAACGCTCGGTATATTTTTCGAAATCCATCTTCGACCTCTTTAGCGACAAGGTCTTCCAGCCCCTCGATCAGGCCGCCGGAAAACCCCTCTGGAGTAACGAGAGTTAATATGGAGCGGAGAAACGCCTCCGCAAGCCGCTTTATTATAAGCCCGCCCGCCCCGTCAGAGCAGCCTTTTCCTCTCGGAATAATAAAAATCAGACATGGAATCAATGCGATGCAGAAAAGCAAAACCAGCCAGCAGGCAGACGAACAACACGCCTGACGGACGCACCAGTTCTTGTGCAGCGACCCCAGGCAAAGCCATGGCAGAACGCGGTCGAGCTCCCGTCTTTCTTGTAATTTAGCGTTGGACCGATCGCGTCGGCATCTATAAATTATATAGCCGTAATGTAGATTAACGTAATGTAAATGCGTTTTTCTATTGGCACAGTGACCGATCCTGTATCGCCACTGTGGCGCCACCATCCATCTAGGGAGGATGACCATGGGGAACACACACGGGCTGAAGACCAGCCCGCATATCAAGCGGGTCAAGCGTAGCGGGATCGTCGGGGCGATCGCGGTGGCGCTGATGACTTTGGGCGGAATTGGCGCGGCCCAGGCCGACGACCGCCCGGTAGTCGATCTGACCAAGTGGCCGAC
>JASLCK010000280.1 GCA_030151865.1 Rhodospirillaceae bacterium
TGGCGGCGGTCCGTGACATCGGCGGGACCATTGACCGCATCGATCATATGACGTCGGCGGTGGCGGGTGCAGTGGCGCAACAAAGTGGTGCAGCCCACGAGATTGCCCGCAACGTCAACGAAGCTGCCCGGGAAGTGCGCGAGGTCGAAGCCAATCTGGACCAATTGTCGCAAGCCGCCAACGATACGGGCCGCATGGCGGGCGAGGTGTTCAGCGTCGCCGACTCCCTGGTTGGTGAATGCAGCCGTCTGGAACGGGAAGTCGATGGTTTCCTGGCGGAAATCCGCGCCGATTAAACAACGGTGACTGAAACGAAAAAGGCGGAAGGTAAAGTCCTTCCGCCTTTTTTATGCCCCCAGCACCTTGTCGCGGGGGCCGTCTGCGCCGACGCGTCCCTGGTTCAAGACGATGATGCGGCTACAGGCTCCCAGCAGGGCGCGGCTGTGGGTGCTGATGACGGCGGTACGCTTGCCGCTCCAGGTTGCCACATGAGCAGCCAGATTTTGTTCCAGGGTGTGGTCGAAGCCGGTAGTCGGTTCGTCCAGCAGCAAAAGCGGCGGTTCTCCCAGCAGAGAACGGGCGAGGGCCACCATCTGGCGTTGCCCGCCTGACAGATACGCGCCGCGCGGCCCCACCGGGGTGGCCAGGGTCAGTTCCCCCCGGTCAAAGGCTTGCAGCAGGCCGCTGACGCCCAACGCCGCCTGAAGCTGTTCGGTGGTGGCCTGTTCGTTCCCGGCGCGGACGTTTTCTTCCAAGGTGCCGTCGAACAGCAATGCCTCTTGCGGCTTATAGCCGACCGAGCGAGCCAATTGGCGCGGGTTCCAGGCATGAACCGGCAGCATGTCCAGCAACACCTGACCCGATGTTGGCCGCTCGATCCCCGCCAGAAGCCGCAGCAGCGAGGTTTTGCCCGCCCCTGGCAGTCCGGCCAGCCCGACGATTTCCCCCGGCTGGATGCGCAAATCCAGGCCTTGCAGCACAGCGCGGCTTTCCTTGCGGGGGCGGTATTCCAGATCGACGATGCGTAAGTGACCCGACGGCGTGTTGGCGCGCACCGGCGGTTCCGGCATGTTGGCCGACGGCAGCACCATTTCCATTTCCCGCAGCGCCCGGCGGAATTCCTCGAACCGGGTGATCAGCAGCACCAGCGAGGAAATGGTCGACATGGCGCGCGACGTCAGCATGCTGGCCGCCAGCATTCCGCCCGAGGTCAAGGTGCGGTCTTCCACCATGTAAGCGCCGCCGATCATCACGGAAACATAGGCGAAGCTGTAGGCGCACATATTGACCGATCCGGCCAGACCGGTCCAATAACGGGCGCGACCGCTGGCGCGCGATGCGGCATCGCTCAGCCGGGTCCAACGTCGGGCGAATTCATCGCGCAAGGGGCTGGTGATCACCGCCTCGCGCGCCATCATCACGTCGGCCAGCAGGGTAACCCGCTGCTCGCTGGCCTTACGGCTTTCGTTGTCGTATTCGATGGCGGTGTTCTTGAACAACAGGTTCAAAATCACCACGAACACCCCGATCACCACCGGCACCAACGCCAGGGGACCGGAGACATAGGCGATCACCCCCAGATACAGCAGCAGAAACGGCACATCCGCCGCCGCCAGCAGATAGCTGGACGAGACGAAATCGCGGCTGGCCAGGGTTTGCTTGTATTTGTCCAGCACCATGCCGACCGGCGGCATCGCCCCGCTTTTGCGAAACAGATTGCGCAGCATGGCGCGGTCGATGTCGCCTTCGGTCGAAATGGCGACCCGCTCGATCATCTGGATGCGCAAGGCCCGCGCGGTGAAGTCCATCACCTGCGCCAGCAAGACGCCGATGGCCACCGCCCACAGGGTTTCGGTGATGCCGTTGCCCAAGACCTTGTCGTACACGAAACTGCCGAACAGCGGCAGCACCAGTGACAACACGTTGCCCAGCAACCCGCCCAGCACCATCGGGGTAATCAGATGGGCGTTGCGGCGCAGGAACGGCTTGAAGGAAATGACCAGCGGCTGTTCCACCAGTTCGGTCAGCAGATAGGCGCGTCCACCGGGGCCGCTCCAATCTTCCGGGATGGGGTGGGGGGTGCCGGTATCATCGATGCGGGCGTCGGCGTCACCGCCGGGGCGCAGCCAGAATGCCTGCCAGTGATCCTGATCCGACAGGGCGGCCAGCACCGCCACGCCTTCCATGCGGGGCAGGGGGCCGGGCGGCAGTTCCAAAAGCTGGGCGGTCAGCCCGGCCGAGGCCAGGGCATCGTTCAGGTTGGTCAGGTGATCTTCCGCGCCTTCCCGTTCGGGGGCGAACAGTTGATCCAGGATCAGGGCGGGTTTGCCCAACGCCTTCAAGGTGGCGTTCAGGGCTTCGCCAAAGGGGCGTCCATCAATCAGCGTCATCAGCCGTGGTACACGTCCAGAGTAGCCGTCACGCTATGGACGGAGTTGGTGATCGTATAGGTGTAATGCCCGCTGCCGCCATCGACCGAGCTATAAGTGTCGCCGGTCGATTGATTGACGGTAAAGCTTTCACCGCTGTCCAGGCGCAGGGTCAGGTTGGGATTGTTGCCGCTGCCGCCATTGACGATCTGCTGAATCTGCGCGGCGTTCAAGCTGTAGCTGGAATCGTTGCTGCCATTGCGCACATCAATCGTCGAAAGACCGCTTAGCTTCGCATAATTGCCGGCAATATCGCCGTTGGCCGAAGTCAGGGTGTCGCTGCCGCCGCCGCCCGACAATGTCGCCAGGCTGTTCAGATCGTTGGCACTTTCGACAAAGGTGTCGTTGCCGCTGCCGCCATACAGGCTGTCATGGCCGCCATTGCCCTGGATGGTGCCGTCTGTGCCGCCCAGCTTCAGCACATCGGCATTACTGCTGCCCAGGATGTTTTCGATATTGACCAGATGATCGGTGGACGCGCCGTACTTGCCGGTGCCCGCTGCCAGATCGACCGTGACCCCGCCGCTGGAATAGCCCGCATAGCTGATCCAGTCGCTGCCGATGCCGCCGTCCATGGTCATGCTGACGCCTTCGCCACCGACAAAGGTGTCGTTGTGGTCGCTGCCCAGAATGCGCTGGATGTTCACATAGGTATCGTTCTGGGCGTCGCCGCTGCTGAGATTGGTATGCGCAAGATCAAAGGTGATGCCGACAGAACTGTCGCGGTACATGGCCGTATTGGTGCCGGTGCCGCCATCCATATAATCGGCGCCGGCGCCGCCATCCAGGGTGTCGTTGCCGCCGCCGCCGTACAGGGTATCGTTGCCCGCGCCGCCAAACAAAAGGTTGCTGGCATTGCTGGCCCGTTCGTCCAGGGTGTTGGCCAGCGAGTTGCCGACCAGGGTATCGCCGTGGGTCGAACCGATGATGTAATTGATGTTGGTGATGCCGTCATGTTCGCTGCCGCTGACGGCCTGCGAGCTTTGGAAGCCGATCCAGCCACCCTCCAGCTTATCGGCGGTACCGTTGAAATCGACGTCGGCGGTGTTCATCACATTGCCGGGATCATCCAGATACACCGTCACGCCCGCCGTAATCGCGGTTTCGTTATAGGAAACGATGTCGTTGTTGTTGGTCGAGGTGTTGATGAAATAGTTGGCGTTACCGCCGCCGCCAAACAGGGTTTCGGTGCCGGTGCCGCCATAGATCGTATCCAGGCCCGATCCGCCATGGATGATGTTGGTCCCGGCCCCGCCATAGATCAGGTTGTTGCTGTTGCCGCCAAAAATGGTGCTGCTGGCATTGCTGGCGATCAGGGTGTTGTTGGCGGTCAGACCGCCATACAGCACCTGGAAATTGGCCAGAATATCGGTGCTGCCGCTGCCCACGGCGCTGCCATGCATCAGATCGACCGTCAGGTTCGACGATATCGCCGAATAATCCAGGGTGTTGACGCCGGTGCCGCCATCGACGCTGTTGCCGATCACATTGGTTAGAATGACCGTGTCGGTGACGTTGCCGCCGATGATGGTCAGGGGGCTGGCCCCGCCGGTGATGGTGTTGGAATAGCTGTTGGCGCCGTGCACGGCTTCCAGATTGGCAACCACCACCCGGTCATGCAGGGCCGCGCCCGCATTGGCCGTTTGATTGGCGAAGTTCAGCACAACGGTTTGGGTTGCCGCGCTGTAATCCAGCCAGTCGGTGCCCGTTCCGCCATCAAAGGTAATGTTGCTGGTGCTGCCCCCGCCGACAAAAGTGTCATCGTGGGTTGAACCGATGATTTCGGAAATCCCGCTGAATCCGTCGCCCGCCGCATAGCCGGTGCCGTTGCCGGGGGTTTTGACGTCGATCTTGGTGTTGCTGGTGGCGTTGATATAGCTGACCACGTCAAAGCCGCCGCCGCCGGTGAAGCTGTCGGCCCCGCTGCCCGCGACAAAGCTGTTGTTGTTGCCGTCACCCGTGATGGTATCGCCATAATTGGACGCCACCACATTTTCGATATTGATATAGCGGTCATTGACGGCCTGCCCGGAATTCGAGCTTTGGGTCGCCAGATTGATGGTCGATTTGGCGGTGACGTATTGGTAGGTCACCCAGTTGGTGCCTGCATCGCCGCCGTCCAGGGTGAGCGCGCTGGCGGTGTGGCCGCCGACCAGGGTATCGACAAACGCCGAACCGTAAATGGTTTGGATGTTGGCGAAGGTGTCGCCCGCCGCGTCGCCGGTGCCGCGATTGGTGCCACCGGTCACCACCGCGTCGATCCAAAGACCGCCGGTGTTGGTGGAATTGGCGTAAGACGCGACATTGTTGGTGCCGCCGCCGCCGTTGATGCTGTCAGCGCCCGCGCCGCCAAAGATGGTGTCGTTGGCCGATCCACCGGTCAGCAGATCGTTTGCCATGCCGCCGTAAATGGTCAGGCTGGCCGACCCGCCGGTAATGGTGTTGGCGTAATTGGCCGCGCCCCGGACCACTTCCAGGTTGGCCACGACCACGCGGTCGTTGACCGCCGCGCCCGCGTTGGCGGTCTGGTTCGCC
>JASLCK010000281.1 GCA_030151865.1 Rhodospirillaceae bacterium
GTGGCGGATTCCCGCAGCAGCAATTGCGCCATCGGCTTGCCGACGATGTTGGAACGGCCCAGCACGATCGCCTTCTTACCCGACAGCGAGCCTAATTCACGCTTCAGCAGCAGCACGCAGCCCAGCGGGGTGCAAGGCACCAACGCCTGACCGCCGGTGACCAGACGCCCAACATTGACCGGATGGAAACCATCGACATCCTTGGCCGGATCGATGCTGTCGATGACCTTTTGCGCATCGATCTGCTTGGGCAGCGGCAACTGCACCAGGATGCCGTTAACCTTGGGATCTTTGTTCAGCTTGTCCACCAGGGCCAGCAAGTCAGCTTCCGAGGTTTCGGCGGGCAGAAAATGCTCGAACGAGGTCATGCCCACTTCGGTGGCACGCTTGTTCTTGTTGCGCACATAAACCTGACTGGCCGGATCGGCCCCCACCAGCACCACCGCCAGACCGGGGGTCAGGCCATGCTTGGACTTCAGGTCTTCAACGCGGGCGGCCACGGCGGCGCGCAGGTCGGCGGCGACGGCGTTGCCGTCGATGATCTTGGCTTGGGTCATGACTTCCTCGTGCTTTCGGCCAGACGGCGGCGCAGATCGTCGGCGTCGCCTTCGATGAAAAGAGTTTTGCGGCGGTCGGTCGCGCCCGCCGTGATGGTGATCTTGCTTTTGGCGATCTTCCAGCTTTTCGACAACAGGGCGATCAGCGCGGCATTGGCCTTACCGTCTTCGGGTACCGTCGTTACCGACACCTTCAGCACCGCACCGCCATCGGCGTCCGCTACGATCTGACCGATTTCATTACGCGACGCCTTGGGCGTCAGGCGCACCGCCAGACGCGCCCCGGAAACGGAATCGACAACGGCCGCGACGACCGGATCACATGACGGCAGAGAGGACAAGCTGGCTCAGGACGTTTTGCAGGAAGTAAAGGATCAGAATCAGAATGATCGGCGAGATATCGACCCCGCCCATATTGGGCAGCATGCGGCGGATCGGACGCAGCGCCGGTTCGGTCACCCGGTACAACAGATCCATCACCGTATAGACGGCGCGGTTGCGGGTATTGATGACATTAAAGGCGACCAGCCAGCTCAGCACCGCCGAAATGATCAGCGCCCAGGTATAAAGGTCCAGCGCAACCATCAGCACGCGATAGAGCGAAATCAAGATCACCTGCATCGTCAGCCCCATGAAAAATAACGGTGCCGGAAAACGCGAACCGTCCCAAAAGGTGTTTAAACAGGCTGCGGCCCCGGCGTCTGGCCGTACCCTATCCGCAGCCCGCCCCAGGCGCAAGCGTTCCGCCAAAATCATACGAACATTGGCTTGACAGACCGATCGAGTTTGAACATTATCCCGGCTCTCCGTTATGGGGCTGTAGCTCAGTTGGGAGAGCGTCTCGTTCGCAATGAGAAGGCCAGCGGTTCGATTCCGCTCAGCTCCACCAAGTTTTAAAAAGGTCAGGTTGCTTCGGCACCTGGCCTTTTTTCATTTTCCGCCAGGCGGACCGCACGGCCAATCAAAGCGGCACTATGCCTTCAGCTTTTTTATTTTTCCGCCCCTGCAATAAAATCCCTGTCCCATCCGTCATGGGTGTCAGCAAAGTGATTTGACCCCGTGATGGAGTTCTTTGATGAGATGTTTCAGCAAGCGCGACGGTGAAGGCCGCTGCTGCCGTCGGCCCGAAACCCGGGCCGGACGGATCTTGCATTTCGGTTGCCATGCTCTGCTGGCGGTGGCCGTGGTCGCCGTTGTTTCGCTGGTAATCGGCTGGGTGGTGATGTTCACCTGGAACCTGTTCATGCCCGCCGTGTTCAATCTGCCCCTGATCACGTTCTGGCAGGCCGTGGCGCTGCTGGTGTTGGGCCGCCTGCTGACCGGCAGACTGCATCACCACCGCCGTCACCACCATCACAAGGATGGCTGCTGCGGCTGGAAGAAGCGGTTCAACCAGGACCAGGATTGCGACACCCCGACCCCGCCCCATGGCGGTGACTATGCCCGCTGGTGGTGGGAAGAAGGGGAAACTGCCTTCCAGGCCTATCAGGCCCGCCGAGCGGCGCAGGCGAATGATGCCGGGTCTCAGGAATAAGGCCTGACCCGCTTGTCGTCCCAGCCTTCTTCTGCCACGGCTCGACCCCAAGACCGGCTTTCCCTGGCCCTGCGCAAGGACCAGGGAAAGCTGTTGGGCTTTGCCCGCAGCCGTCTGCCCGCCACCATTCGCGACCAGGACGCCGAGGACGTCTTGTCCGACGTGGTACTGAAGCTGTTGGAACGAGCAGACATCCTGGCCGAGATAGAGAACATCACGGCCTATTTGTTTACCGCCATCGGCAACCGCATCGCCGACCTGTTCCGCCGCCGCCGCGAGGAGGAAATTCCCGAATCCCTGCCGGAAGCCGCCGCCCCGGCATCTCAGGAAGACCGAACCCAATTAACCGAGGCCTTGGCGCTGTTGTCCACCGCCGAACGGGCCGTCTGGCTGGCGGTCGAGATGGATGGGCGCAGCTTCAGCGAACTGGCCGAATCGTGGAACGAGCCTATCGGCACCCTGCTGTCGCGCAAAAGCCGGGCCACCAAAGCCTTACGCAAACATCTGGACGGAGGGGAACAGCGTCCGGCCTTGCCCCTTGCCTGAACCGCCAGGGCGGGGATAGCGTGACGCTTCCCTCTCTTTAGCGGAAAGAATCGCGGTCATGACGCAACGGCCCATCGCCCTGGTAACCCGACTTGCGGCGCAGGAGGAGCAAGACTGGCTGGACCGGTTGGCGGTGCAGATGCCCGCAGAACGCATTTTACCGTTTTCCGCCATGACCGACGCCGACCGGCAGGCCGCTGAAATCGCCATTGTCGCCAATCCCGACCCTGCCCAGGTTGCCGCCCTGCCCCGTTTGGCCTGGATCAACAGCCTGTGGGCCGGGGTCGAACGATTGGTGGCGGAACTGCGCGCTGACGCGCCCCCCATCGTGCGGCTGATCGATCCCGAACTGTCGCGCACCATGGCCGAAGCGGTTTTGGCCTGGTGTTATTACCTGCACCGCGACATGCCCGCTTATCGCCGACACCAGCAGGCCAAGCTGTGGCAGCCCCTGCCATACCGCCCGCCAAACCAGGTTCAAGTCGGATTATTGGGCTTGGGCGCATTGGGACAAGTTGCCGCCCAACGTCTCCTGGATGCTGGATTTCAGGTCACGGGATGGAGCCGGTCGGCCAAGCCTTCCGGGCTATTTCACACCCATGCCGGAGAAGACGGACTGACCACCGTGCTGCAAACCAGCGATATTATCGTGTGTCTGGTGCCGCTCACCCCCGATACCCGTAACCTGATCGACGCCCAGCGCCTGGAAAAGGTCAAGACCGGTGCGGCCCTGATCAATTTTGCCCGTGGCCCCGTAGTTAACAGCGACGCCTTGCGGGCCGCACTGGATCGCGGGCAACTGTCCCACGCGGTGCTGGATGTGTTTGATCAGGAACCGCTGCCCGCAACGTCCCCCCTGTGGGATCACCCCGGCGTGACGGTGCTGCCGCATATTTCCGCCCCAACATCGGCAGACTCGGCTGCCGCCATTGTCGCGGCCAACATCGCCGCCTATCGGGCCGATGGCCGCTTGCCCCCGGTGGTCGATCGCCAGCGCGGTTATTAAACCGCCGCCACCGGATGATGACGCCAACCGCCCAATGCGGCTTCCACCTCGTCCAACGTATGGGCCAGCTTGGCGTCGATGACGTGCAGATATTCTTTCCAGTCGGAGATATGCCGCAGTTCCGACTGACCATCGGAAATGCCCCGCAGCCCGATCATCGGCAGACCATATTTCTGGCAGGCCCGCCACACCGCAAAGGTTTCCATATCCACCATATCGGCGTCGATCTGGTCATAGGCCGCACCCGACACCATGTTGCCGCCGGTTGAAAGCGACGCCCCCGACAAACTGGGCACCGCATGGGGCAAAGCCACCGTGGCGGGCAGGTCCAACAGGGGATTGCGTCCCCGTTCAAACCCCAGCGCCGAAACATCCATGTCGCGGTAGGAAACTGACAACACCTGAAAAATCCCGGTCTGCGGCAGACTGCGCGAACCGGCCGAGCCCAGACTGATCACCAGATCGGGCAAGGCGTCCGCCGCCGCCTGCGCCCCCAGGAAGGCCATCAGGTTGATTGCCGCCTCGACCGGGCCGACGCCAATCATCAAGGGGGTGATCTTGGCCCGCAAGCAGGGACCATATTCCGAGGGTGCGGCCATGACGAACAGCACGGACGGGTTTTCTGCAATCATCCCTCACCTCTCACAAACGCCAGGGCCAAGCCAAAGCCCACCAGCAATGCCCCGAACAGCCAGCGTTGCGCAAGCTGCCAGCGGGGCGAACGGTTCAGCCAGTCTTGCAGCGCCCCGCCCAGGGTCGCATAGATACTATCGAACATCAGCCCCAACACCACCAGGGTGGCCCCCAAAATCACGAATTGCTGCGCCACGTCCAACTTGCCCGCCTTGACGAATTGCGGCAACAGCACCGAACAGAACAGCAGCGGTTTGGGGTTCAAAAGATTGGTCAGCACCCCCCGCGACAATGCCGCCCGACAGGGGGCCGGTTCCCCACCACCTGCAACAACAGGCAGGGCGGCATCAAGCGTCAGGGACGAAGACCGCAAAATTCCGTTTCCCAACCAGACCAGATAAGCCATGCCGATCATCCGCACCACGCCGAACACCGCAGGCGATGTGCGCAGCAAGACCGCCAGCCCCAAAGCGGCGCACAGGACGTGCAGCGCCCTGGCCACCGCCAGACCAACCGCCGCCGACAATGCCGGACCACGCCCCTGACGCAAACCGGTTTGCAGCACCAGCAACATATCCGGCCCCGGCAACAGATAGGCGACAGCCAGACTGGCGGAGAAAAGCCCGAGAGAGGCAATGTCCATGGCGGTATCCCGGCGAAAGGAAGAACAGACCCAGACGATAAGCCAAGGCATGGACGCATGTCCTTGCGAAGACGCCTGTCTTTGCGCAGCATATTGGCATGTTCCATCACTTATTCGGATATAAGCAGCGCGATCATGCGAAAACTGAAACTTGATGCCATCGACCGGCGCATCCTGGCCGCCTTGCAGCGGGATGCCCGCCTGACCAACGTCCAATTGGCCGAGGAAGTAGGGCTGTCGCCGTCGCCCTGTCTGCGGCGGGTGCGGCTTTTAGAACAGGCCGGAGTGATCCGGGGCTATCATGCCTTATTGGATCGCACCGGTGCGGGACTGGGGTTGACGGTCTTTGTATCCATCAAGGTGGAACGTCACCACGACCAGGACGCCAGCGCTTTCCGCGAGGCGGTGCGTAGCCTGCCCGAGGTGGTGTCATGCCATCTGGTCTCGGGCGAGGCCGACTTTCTGCTGCAAGTGGTGGTCCCCGACCTGGAGCATTATGAAGCCTTTTTGCTGGGCACCATGCTGAAGCTGCCGGGGGTCAAGGATATCCGCAGCAACTTTGCCATTCAGACCGTCAAAGCTCCCAGCCCCCTGCCCCTTGACCATCTGCCCGACACTGCCGGACTGGACGGTTGAGCGCCTTTACCGGCGCGCCAGACCCTGTTGATTGGCACAAAACCAGCTTTGCACCGTGGCCAGAGCCACCCGGCCCTGATGGGTGGGATCAAGACGGACGAACATTTCTTCCACATGGGCCATGTAATCGCCCTGCGTCACTTTGAAGGACAATGTTTTGTCGGCCACCATCACCGGGTCTTCCTGATCTTGCAGCCGTGGGGGGCGCCCCTGGTCTTCACCCGCCTGATCCCCCCGGGGCGAGTGGCTGTTTTGCAGGCTGGGCGGCGGCACATCCTGATAAGGCTGGCGATAGACCGCCAGCTTGGCTGTCGTCAAAACGCCACTATGGTCCAGGTCCATGCGGGTGAACTGAGCCTGAGCATCGGCCGTGAACTCGTCATGATCCAAAAAGCCGTCATGGTTCAGATCGGTGCGGGCAAACCACCCCGCCACGGCGTCGGCGCAAGCCGGGCGTCCCAGCGGACCGCCGGTCAAAGGCTCACCATTGGGGCTATAGACGATCCGAAAATCAGCCAGACTGGGACGATTGCCCCGTGCCGGAGGATGAGACGCGCAGCCGCACAATGCCACCACCAACATCACCCCAGTCAGACCAATCACCCGTCTGTTCATCTGTCTTGCTCCCGCTTTTGGCATCCCCGTCATGGGCAGGGTCATAGTTTATCCCCAGATCCGTCACATCAGAATACCCACTGGGTAACGATGTATTTCAGGGCTTTGGTCACGCCCCTCGCAATCCCCAGTTGACGCATGGGGTATTGATCTTTTCGCCGTACTCGCCCCCGCCATGCGGGAGTACCTTTTTCTTCCAGCCCGATGGGGCGGGGGAAAGGAATCATGATGTTGGACCGTAATGGATTGAAACTGCGCCTTAAAGCTTTGGATAAGGCGCAGGTGGTCAAAGGTCTGGAAACCGTTGCTTTGGAAAAAATCGCCGCCGATCTGCTGGACGGTATCGCGGCGGAAGGCCGGGCGATTGACGCCTGGGAAGCCAATTGCGTGTATGCGGCGCTGGACGCCCTGCGCAAACATCGTTTCGGGCTGGCTCGCGCCAATCTGCTGCATGCTTTGGAAACCGTGCGCCATCTGACCGGCAGCCAGCGTCCGCGCAGCGATCTGGCAACGCTGAAAAAGACCTTGTCCGACTTGCAGGCCACGACCGTTCAGGGCGGATTGCATGCGCCCGCCCATTTCGCGGTTGCACACTAAAAAACATTGTTAACCCGGCTGTTTTGGCCGGTTTCAGGCCGCCCCCTATGCTTCGGTATAGGGGGCTTTTGGCGCTTGCGCATATGGACTCCACACCCAACCAAGTCGTAATATGGTTTACGTTAACGTAAACTGCGAATACGCATATAAAAAATCAAAACCGGGAGAGTCCATGTCCGTTGAAATTTTGGAAGAGCGCCTGGAAGCCGCCTTGCCGCAGCTGCGCTCGCTTAACGCCGCCGTGAAATTCGACCTGGGCGCCGACGGCAGCTATGTGGTTGATGCTCGCGCCGGTCAACCCAGCCTGTCGCAAGACGCCGACGGCGATGCCGACTGTACCATCCGCATCAGCGGGGACAATCTGATCAAGCTGCTGAACGGCAAGCTTGATCCGATGCTTGCCTACACCATGGGCAAGATCAAGGTCAGCGGCTCGATGGGTATCGCCATGAAGCTGGTTTCCGCTCTCGGTTAAGGGGAAACCTCCATGCGAATCCGGTCGCTGGCCGCCGCCACGGTGTGCCTGATGCTCTCGGCTGCCCTGCCCGTGCGGGCTGAGCTGCCGTCCAATCTCACCTTTACCATTTACAAGGAAAGCGACCCGATCGGCAGCGAAAGCTATGCCATCGCCCGCGATAACGGCAAGACCACCGTGCAGGTCACCACCAGCACGCGGGTCAAAGTGCTGTTCCTGGATTTTCATTACGACCATCAGCGGACCGAAACCTGGAAAAACGGCCAGGTCGAAACCCTGGCGGCCCAGACCGACGACGACGGATCGGTGCACAAGATCGACGCCACCGCCACCCGTGCGGTGGTCGATGGCGCTGAAAAGCAACTGCCCGTCGGCACCCTGCCTTTGTCCCTGTGGTCCACCGCCATCTTGAATCACGATGCGCTCTACAGCATCGTGGACGGGCAGATTTACAAAGTTTCCACCAAAAATTTGGGATCGGAAACCCTAACCATCAACAACAAGACGATCGCTGCCCAACATTGGCGGCTGTCCGGCGATATCGACCGGGATCTGTGGTTTGACGGTGACGGCCTGCTGCTGAAAGTGACGTTCGAGCGCAAGGGCTATCCCATCACTGTGTTACGTCAATAACGGGGGTCACAAAGAGGGGTGGAACGCGACACAAACGCCAACGATAGCATACTGGTTAACGTATACGTATATCGCTTGACGCGCACGTAACTGTGCGCAATGATGCCGCTAAATCAAGGCGCGGCAAACGCGCCTCACAGGGAGAGTTCGAGAATGGTTCGTAGCGCACGTTCCGCGACGCTTGTCTCGACGTTGGGCCTTTTGGCCCTATGCGGGGCTTCCAGCAGCGCAATGGCTGCCGGTTTTGCCCTGCGCGAGCAGAGCGCCGAAGGTCTGGGTAACGCCTATGCCGGTCAAACCGCCAAGGCTTATAACGTCAGCACCGTTTATTACAATCCAGCCGGCATGAGCCGCCTGGACGAAACCGAAGTGGCGGGCACCACCACCTGGATCGCCCCCGTCGCCAAGTTCTCGGGGCAAAACAGCAACCCGCTGGGCGGCACCATTTCGGGCTCGCAGCCCGAAAACGCCATCAAGCCCGCCGCCATTGGGTCGATTTTTGCCGCCACCAAACTGAACGACGATTGGCACCTTGGCCTTTCGGTCGCCGCCCCTTACGGCATGCGGTCGGAATATAAGGAAGACTGGGTCGGCCGTTATCAGGCCCTGGCGTCGGACGTCACCGACATCGATACCTCGATCGCCTTGTCCTATAAGATCAACGACAAGCTGTCCATCGGCGGCGGTCCGCGTCTTAGCTATATGAAGGCCCGCCTGTCCCAGGCCATCAACACCCGCGCCATCGGCATGGGCATTGCCCAGCGCTTGGCGGGGGCTGGTCAGGTGGCTCAGGCCAACGCCATGCAGGCGCTGGCCAATACCTGGGGCGACGGTCTGGGTAAGGTGGAAGGCGACGATTACGCCTTCGGCTACAACCTGGGCCTGCTGTACCAGTTCGATAAGGGCACCCGCGTCGGCGTCGATTACCGCTCGCGCGTGTTTCACAAGCTGGACGGCGACGCCACCTATCAGGTTCCGGCCTCGACCGGCAGCGTCGCGGCCTTGGCCTCGCAGTTCGCCAACCGCAGCGCCACCGCCAAGTTTACCTTGCCGGATTCGCTCAACATCGGCGTCTACCACGAGATCAACGACAAGTGGGCCGTCATGTCCGACGTGCAGTGGACCCACTGGTCGGTGTTCCAGCATCTGGGCGTGGTCGATGCCAACGGCCAGACCGTCAGCGATACCCCGGAAAAGTGGAACGACACCATCTTCATCTCGGTCGGTGCCAATTATAAGGTTAACCCGGCCCTGACCCTGCATGGTGGTCTGGCGTTCGACCAGTCGGCGGTCAAGGAAGAAAACCTGACGGCCCGCATCCCGGATACCAACCGCTACTGGACCTCGATCGGCGCGTCTTATGACGTGACCCCCGATATCGGCCTGCATGTGGGCTATACCCACCTGTTCGCCGACAAGGTCAACATCAACAACACGGCGAATGCCAACGCCGGCACCGGCACCCTGACGGGGTCTTATGACAGCCATGCCGACATCGTCAGCGCCAGCTTCGCGATGAAGTTCTAAGCCCCGGGGCGAAGGGTCCGCCCACAAGCGCGGACCCTTCTTTCGAGTGAATGCCGAAAGGACTATCGATGTCGAACAGCGTCGATTGGACCACGCCGATCAAGACCACCACCGTTCAGACCATTCTGGACGAGGCCGCGTCGCGCTTTGCCGACCGCCCGGCCATGGACTTTCTGGGACGCCGCACCAGCTATGGCGAATTGGGCCGTCTGGTGGATTTGGCCGCCCGGGGCTTCCAGCAACTGGGCGTCAAAAAGGGAACCCGCGTGGGTTTGTGCCTGCCCAACACCCCTTATTACATCATTTCCTTCTTCGCCGTGCTGAAAGCGGGCGGGATCGTCGTCAACTTCAACCCGCTTTATGTCGAGCGGGAACTGAAGCATCAGATCAACGATTCCGGCGTCACCATCATGGTCACCCTGGATATCAAGCAGATCTATCCCAAGGTGGCGGCCATGCTGGAAACCACCTGCCTGGAACGCATTGTCTACTGTTCCCTCTCCGACGCCCTGCCGGGCGTCAAGGGCGTGGCCTATAAGGTGCTGAAGCGTTCGGAAACCGCCGACATCCCGAACGATCTCCAGCATGTTCCGTTTGACCGGCTGCTACAGTCCAGCGGTGCGCCCAAGCCCGTCGAAATCGACCCCTTGGCCGATATCGCCGTGCTGCAATATACCGGCGGCACCACCGGTGTGCCCAAGGGCGCGATGCTGACGCACGCCAATCTGTCGGCCAATGCCGACATGCTGGTGCGCTGGGTGCCCGACGCCAATCCCGGCCAGGAACGCATGCTGGTGGTTCTGCCGTTCTTCCACGTCTTCACCATGACGGTGGCGATGAATCTCGGCCTGTCGATGGGGGCGGAACTGATCTTGGTTCCCCGCTTCGAACTGGAAGAGGTGATGAAGCTGATCGGCAAGAAGCGCCCCACCCTGTTCCCCGGCGTGCCGACCCTCTACACCGCCATCAACGGCGCGGCGGAAAGCGGTCAGTGGGATTTGTCATCCCTGAAATACTGCATCTCGGGCGGGGCTCCGCTGCCGGTCGAAGTGCGCACTCATTTCGAGGAACTGACCGGCTGTCATCTGGTGGAAGGTTATGGCCTGTCGGAAACCTCGCCAGTGGTGACCTGCAATCCCATCGGCGGCGAATTGAAAAGCGGTTCGGCGGGCATCGCCATGCCCGGCACCAAGATCGAGATCCGTTCTCCCGTTGATCCCAGCCAGATTCTGCCGCAAGGCGAAAAGGGCGAGGTTTGCGTGCGCGGTCCCCAGGTCATGGCCGGATATTGGCAACGTCCCAACGATACCGCCGCCATCATGATCGACGGCGCGCTGCGCACCGGCGACATCGGCTATCTGGACGAGGACGGCTATCTGTTCCTGGTTGACCGCATCAAGGATGTCATCCTGTGCGGCTGCTATAACGTCTATCCCCGCGTTATCGAAGAAGCCCTGTACCAGCATCCGGCGGTCGCCGAGGCGGTGGTCATCGGCATTCCCGACCAATATCGCGGCCAGGCCCCCAAGGCGTTCGTGCGCCTGAAGGACGGCAAGAAGGCCACCCCGGCCGAATTGAAGGATTTTCTGTCCGGTTATCTGTCGCGCATTGAAATGCCCAAGATGATCGAACTGCGGTCCGAATTGCCCAAGACCATGGTGGGCAAGCTGTCGAAAAAAGAACTGCAAGCCGAGGAAGAAGCGCACGGCGCTTCCGGCTCGCTGGAAAAAGCTTCCTGACAAAAGTTTTGCTTTGAGATTGGGGATATCCATGACAACTTCTCGCGCGATAAAGGTAACGTATAGGGCAACATCAAGCCCTGATCGTTACCTTGCGTACGTGAAGAAGGGACTCCCCGATGGAGAAGCTGTACTCGGTCACGGAACTGGCGCGGGATTTGGGCATCACGCCCCGCACGGTTCGCTTCTACGAGGATCAGGGTTTGATCTCGCCCCAGCGGGCGGGCAACACCCGGGTCTATTCGCACCGCGACCGGGCGCGGATGATTCTCATCCTGCGCGGCAAGAGGCTGGGTTTCAGCCTCAAGGACATCAAGGAGTTTCTCGATCTTTACGTGGTGGACACCACGAAGACCGAGCAAATGCGCGTGCTGCTGAAGAAAGTCAAAAGCCGCATCGCATTGTTGGAAGAACAGCGCCAGGCGTTGGAACTGTCCCTGACCGAACTCAGGGAAGTCGAGCGTCAGGCTACCGAGGCGCTTGCGCAAAAGGGCGCTTCGTCCGAGACGGCCTGAGAAAGGCCGGGGGTTTCCTTTCCCTTCCCCGGTCTTTCTCGACGGCCTCGCTGCATCCTTATTTCAGCTTGGAGACCTGTCGATGAAGACCGTGGTTATCGCGGGCTATGCCCGTTCGCCTTTCACCCCCGCCAAGAAGGGCGACCTTGCGGGCGTCCGCGCCGACGATCTGGCCGCCCAGGTGGTGCGCGATCTGGTCAAGCGTACCGGCGTCAAAGCCGATGATATCGAAGACCTGATCCTGGGCTGTGCCTTCCCCGAAGGCGAACAGGGCCTGAACATGGCCCGTCTGGTCGGCCTGATGGCCGATCTGCCCCTGTCGGTGGGCGGTCAGACCGTTAACCGCTTCTGCGGTTCGTCCATGCAGTCGGTCCATATCGCCGCTGGCGCCATCCAGATGGGTGCGGGCGAAGCCTTTATCTGCGCTGGCATCGAAAGCATGAGCCGTGTTCCGATGATGGGCTATAACCCCATGCCCAACCCGGAACTGTACGCCCGCAATCCCGGTGCTTACATCGGCATGGGCGACACTGCCGAGAACGTCGCCAAGGAATGGGGCATCTCCCGTACCGAGCAGGAAGAATTCGCCGTCAAGAGCCATCAGAAGGCCGCTGCCGCTCAAGCCGCTGGCAAGCTGAAGGATGAAATTGTCGGCATTTCCGCTGGCAACCGCACCATCGACACCGATGGCTGCGTCCGTGCCGACACCACCTTGGAAGGTCTGGCCGGTCTGAAGCTGGCTTTCAGCCAGGACGGCACCGTGACCGCCGGAACCAGTTCGCCGCTGACCGATGGGGCGTCGGCCGTGCTGGTCTGCTCGCTCGACTACGCCGAAAAGAACGGCCTGACCCCGATCGCCAAGATCGCCAGCATCGCCGTTTCCGGCTGCCGCCCCGACATCATGGGCATCGGCCCGGTGGGTGCTTCGAAGAAGGCCCTGGCCCGCGCCGGGATCGAAGTCAAGGATCTCAGCGTCGTCGAACTGAACGAAGCCTTCGCCGCGCAGTCCATCGCCTGCATTCGCGATCTGGGCCTGCCCACCGATATCATCAACATCGATGGCGGCGCCATCGCGCTGGGCCATCCGCTGGGTGCCACGGG
The DNA here is from genome assembly GCA_030151865.1 of Rhodospirillaceae bacterium. Classification (GTDB taxonomy): domain Bacteria; phylum Pseudomonadota; class Alphaproteobacteria; order Rhodospirillales; family Magnetospirillaceae; genus JASLCK01. Next base: position 12,758 of record JASLCK010000281.1, read on the forward strand.
TGCCCGCATCACCGGCAAGGCGGCATCGCTGCTGAAGCGTGAAGGCGGCCGTTATGCGCTGTCCACCCAGTGCATCGGCGGCGGTCAGGGCATCGCTACGGTTCTGGAGGCGATCTGATGAGCGAAATCAAGAAAGTCGCGGTCATTGGTGCCGGCGTGATGGGGGCTGGTATTGCCGCCCACGTCGCCAATGCCGGGGTGCCGGTGGTTCTGTTGGACATCGTGCCGCCAAACCTGCCCGCGGGCGGCAACCGCAGCGCCATCGCCGAAGGGGCGGTGGCCAAGATGCTGAAGACCGATCCGGCCCCCTTTATGTCGAAGCGGGCCGCCAAGCTGGTCACCACCGGCAATATCGAGGACAATCTGGACCTGCTGGCCGATTGCGACTGGATCGTCGAAGCGGTGATCGAACGGCTCGACATCAAGCAGGACCTTTATAAGAAGGTCGATGCAGCCCGCAAGTCCGGCTCGGTGGTGTCCTCCAACACCTCGACCATTCCTCTCGGCATGCTGGTCGAAGGCCAATCCGAGCAGTTCGCCCAGGACTTCTGCATCACCCACTTCTTCAATCCGCCGCGCTATATGCGCCTGCTGGAAGTGGTCAAGGGCGAAAAGACCCGCCAGGATGCCCTCGACAGCGTCAGCCGTTTCTCGGACGTCATGCTGGGCAAGTCGGTGGTCGATTGTAAGGACCGCCCCGGCTTCATCGCCAACCGTCTGGGCATCTATTGGATGCAGGTTGCCGTTGGCGAAGCCCTGGAACTGGGCATCGAGGTCGAGGAAGCCGACGCCATCATCGGCCGCCCCATGGGCGTGCCCAAGACCGGCGTGTTTGGCCTGTTGGATCTGGTGGGCATCGACCTGATGCCGCACGTCAATGCCAGCATGGCCAAGGCCCTGCCCAAGGACGATCCCTTCCACGCCGCCGACCGCGAAATGCCGCTGATCGCCAAGATGATTGCCGACGGCTATACCGGCCGCAAGGGCAAGGGCGGCTTCTATCGCGTCAACCGCGAAAAGAACAAGGCCAAGGAAGCCATCGATCTGGTGTCGGGCGAATACCGCGCCCAGAAGCGCCCCAGCCTCGACGCTTTGTCGGCGGGCAAAAAGGATCTGCGCAAGCTTCTGACCTTTGACGACAAATATGGCCGTTATGCCTGGCGCGTGTTGGGCCAGACCCTGGCCTATGCCGCCATGCTGGTGCCGGAAGCCACCGACGAGATCGCCTCGGTCGATGAGGCGATGCGCCTTGGCTATAATTGGAAGTGGGGTCCGTTCGAACTGATCGACATGCTGGGTGCGTCCTGGGTGGCCGAGCAGTTGGAAAAGAGCGGCCAGGGGGTTCCGTCCCTGCTGACCCTGGCGGGCGACCGCACCTTCTACCGCATCGAAAACGGCAAGCGTCAGGCCCTGGGTCTGGATGGCCAGTACCATGATCTGGTGCGCCCCGACGGCGTGATCATGCTGTCCGACCTCAAGCTGACCGCCAAACCGGTCCTGAAGAACGGCTCGGCCGCTCTGTGGGATTTGGGCGACGGCGTGGCTTGCTTCGAGTTCACCAGCAAGATGAACTCGCTCGATCCCGAACTGATTGCGCTCTTGAGCAAATCCATTCGGACCGTGCAAAAGCAGTTCAAGGCCATGGTGGTTTACAACGAAGGCAGCAACTTCTCGGTCGGGGCCAATCTTGGCCTGGCCCTGTTTGCCGCCAACATTGCCGGTTGGACCGAGATCGAACAGATGATCGCCACCGGTCAGGAAACCTATAAGGCCCTGAAATACGCCCCCTTCCCCGTCGTCGGCGCCCCTGCCGGGATGGCCTTGGGCGGCGGCTGCGAAATCCTGCTGCATTGCGATGCGGTCCAGGCGTTCGCGGAAACCTATGTCGGTCTGGTGGAATGCGGCGTCGGTCTGATCCCCGGCTGGGGCGGCTGCAAGGAAATGCTGCACCGCTGGGCCACCGCGCCGAAGATGCCCAAAGGGCCGATGCCCTATGTCGGCAAGGTGTTCGAGACCATCAGCACCGCCACCGTCGCCAAATCGGCGGCCGAGGCCAAGGAACTGCTGTTCTTCCGCCCGACCGACGGCATCACCATGAACCGGTACCGTCTGTTGGCTGACGCCAAGGCCAAGGCTCTGTCGCTGGTGGAAAACTACGCTCCGCCCGCCGCGCCGGAATTCATCCTGCCGGGCGAAACCGCCCGCGTCGGTCTGGAAATGGCGGTCGACGGCTTCTATCGCCGCGGCATGGCGACGTCCTATGACCGCGTGGTGGCGGGTGCTTTGGGTGAAGTCCTGTCGGGCAACGGCGCCGACGTCACCAAGGTGCTGAGCGAAGACGATGTGCTGGAACTGGAACGCCAGGCTTTCGCCAAGCTGATCCGCAACCCCGGCACCTTGGCCCGCATCGAACATATGCTGGAAACCGGCAAGCCCCTGAGGAACTAAGACCATGGCGACCTATAAGGCCCCCCTGCGCGATATGCGCTTTGTCCTCTACGAACTGCACGGCGGCGCGACGCTGTCGCAATTGCCGGGCTATGAGGACATGACCCCCGATCTGATCGATCCCGTTTTGGAAGAAGCGGCCAAAATCTGCGAGGAAGTTCTGTTCCCCTTGAACCGCTCCGGCGACGAGGAAGGATGCAGCTTTGAAAACGGCGTGGTCCGCACCCCCACCGGCTTCAAGGATGCCTATAACACCTTCCGCGAAGGCGGCTGGACCGGCATCGCCTGCGATCCCGCTTTCGGCGGTCAGGGACTGCCCAAGGCGGTCAATACCCTGGTCGAAGAAATGATCTGCTCGACCAACCTGTCGTTCGGCATGTATCCGGGCCTGTCCCACGGGGCCTATCTGGCCCTGCATGCCCATGCCAGCGACGCGTTGAAGCAGAAGTACCTGCCCAAGATGGTCGATGGCACCTGGTCGGGCACCATGTGCTTGACCGAGCCCCATTGCGGCACCGATCTGGGCCTGTGCCGCACCCGTGCGGTGCCTCAGGGCGACGGCAGTTATAAGATCACCGGCACCAAGATTTTCATCTCTGCCGGTGAACATGACCTGACCGAGAACATCGTTCATCTGGTGCTGGCCCGCATGCCCGACGCGCCCAAGGGCATCAAGGGCATCAGCCTGTTCCTGGTGCCCAAATATCAGGTCAAGGACGACGGATCGTTGGGGACACGCAACGGTGTTGCCTGCGGCTCGATCGAACATAAGATGGGCATCAAGGCGTCGGCCACCTGCGTCATGAACTTTGACGACGCCGTGGGCTGGCTGGTGGGCGAACCCCATAAGGGCATGCGCGCCATGTTCACCATGATGAACCAGGAACGCCTGTCGGTCGGCGTTCAGGGCCTGGGGCTGGCCGAAGCGTCCTATCAGGGCGCGGTGGCCTATGCCCGCGAACGCCTGCAAGGCCGGGCGCTGTCGGGGCCGAAACATCCCGACAAGCCCGCCGATCCCATCATCGTGCACCCCGATGTGCGGCGCATGCTGCTGACCATGCGCAGCTATACCGAAGGTTGCCGCGCCCTGGGCGGCTGGATCGCCCGCGCCCTGGACGAGGAACATCAGAACCCCGATCCCCAAATCCGTCAGGAAAAGGAAGATCTGGTGGCGGTGATGACCCCGGTGGTCAAGGCGCTGTTCACCGATCTGGCGTTCGAGTCCACCAATCTCGGCATGCAGGTGTTCGGCGGCCATGGCTTCATCCGCGAACACGGCATGGAGCAATATGTCCGCGATTGCCGCATCGCCCAGATTTACGAAGGCACCAACGGCGTTCAGGCGCTGGATCTGGTGGGCCGCAAGCTGCCTGCCCATGCGGGCCGCTTCCTGCGTCAGTTCTTCCATCCGGTGAACGACTATATCCAGGCCAATCTGGAAAACGAGCAGTTGGAAGCCTTTATCCAGCCGCTGGCCAAGGCCTTCGTGCGCTTGCAGCAGGCCACCGGGCAGATCGCCAAGGCCGGATTCGTCAAGCCGGAAGAGGCCGGAGCCGCCGCCAGCGAATATCTGCGTCTGCTGGGTCTGGTAGCCCTTGGCTTCATGTGGGCCAAGATGGTCGAAGTGGCACTGCCCAAGGTGGGCGGGGCCGAAGACAGCGACGGCTTCTATAAGGCCAAGGTCGGCACGGCGCGCTTCTTCTTCGAACGCGTCCTGCCGCAAACCGGGGCCTTGTTCTCGAACATCATGGCGGGCGGTTCGACCATGATGGATTTCGAAGAAGCGGCTTTTTAAACCAAACCAGGGGCCGTTACGTTTCGGTAACGGCCCCATCAAGGCAGACGGAGGATATTGGGTCGATGAATCTTTGGTTCCGCTTGCTGTGGGTGATCATCGCCTCATTCTTCCGTCCGCGCCTGACGTTCAAGGACGAATCGGTGCTGACGTTCCACGTTATGCCCCACGACCTGGACATCAACATCCATATGAACAATGCCCGCTATCTGGCTCTGATGGATCTGGGACGGTGCGATCTCTTGCTGCGCGGCGGCTTGCTGCGCACTGCCTTCAAAAATCGCTGGCAGCCGATGGTGGCCTCCAGTCTGGTGCGGTTCCGCCGCCCGCTGGCCCCGTTTCAAAAATTCCAACTGCGCAGCCGCATCCTCAGTTGGGATGAGAAATGGCTCTATATTCAGCATGTTCTGGAAAGCAACGGGGCCGTGGCCTGCCATGCGGTGGTGCGCGGCGCGCTGGTTCGTTCCGGCAGCGTGGTGCCCCCTGACGAAGTGGCGCTGGCGTCGGGGCATCATGAACCAGCCCCGCCCTTGCCGCTGTGGATCGCCCATTGGCGTGACGCCGAGATGGGGGCCGACACCATGAGCAGCCTGTCTTTGGTCAAGGAAGCCAAGGTCTGCGCCCGTTAAAGCCTTGTCATTGGCCTCATCGAATGCTTTAGCTCTGGGGCTTTTTGGAAAATTCTTTCTCGACGGTGGCGTCGGGACAGGACAAAGTGTTAAAGATTTTGAACACCCTACCGTGGAACGGGACTGGAGCTTAATCACCCACCCCGTTTCTGGCTGGAACGCCTGAGGAGAGGAAACCAACAAAATGAAAGTCCTCGTCGCAGTTAAACGAGTGGTCGACTACAACGTTAAGATCCGCGTTAAGGCGGATGGTTCGGGTGTCG
>JASLCK010000300.1 GCA_030151865.1 Rhodospirillaceae bacterium
TGCTGGCTTCCAGCGGGGTCAGTTGATCGACGGGAATGGCCTGGGACATGGGGGCGCCTGACAGAAAGAAACAAGAACAAGGGAAATGCCGCCCCTGTCCCCGACTGTCAAGCACCCATGCGTAAAATCCCTTAAGGCTGGGGCGAAAAGCCGCGCTGGTCCAGATAGGGCTTAAGATCGTCGGGGTGGGCCAGACTGACGCGGTTGCGCCCCTGGCGCTTGGACCGGTACATGGCGGCATCGGCATGGGCCATCAGGGCGGGGATGGTCAGATCGTCGTTTTCCTCGCCCGGTGTGATGGTGGCGACGCCGATGCTGACGGTCAGGGGCTGGATGCTGCCGTCGGCCAATTGGGCCGGGCTTTGTTCCACCTGCTGGCGCAGCCGTTCGGCGATGGCGACGGCGGCTTCTGTGCCGGTGTTGGGCAGGGCGACCGAAAACTCCTCGCCGCCGCAACGGCCCAGAATGTCCAGTTCGCGCAAAGCATGACGGCAGTTATCAACAAAATGGCGCAGCACCAGATCGCCCGCCGCATGGCCGTGGGTGTCGTTGACCGCCTTGAAGTGGTCGATATCCAGCACCAGCAGCGAGAAGGACCGGCCCATCAGGCGGGCATGATCCAACTCCAGCGCAGCCAGATGGTGGAAATGGCGCAGATTGGCGGTTTCGGTCAGGGGGTCGGTGCTGGCGAGAACTTCCAGTTCGCTTAGATGCTGCTGGGTCGAGCTGAAATAACGCAGCGACAGCGCCAGATCGGACAGGTCGCCCTGGGCGTCGAGAATGACGGGAACCCGTTCGATCAGCAGACGCAACAGGCCATCGCCCGCCGGGGCGTTGGGGTCGCTGGCCGGGGGCGGGCAATCCTGGGGATAGGCCCCGACCGCCAGCCGTCCGCCCGGCAACGGCAGCACCAAGCGTTGCCAGGTTTCGGTCCGGTCATGGGGAAAGCGGGCGGTATAGGACCGCCACAGCACGCATCGTTCGCGCCGGGCGAAGCCATATTCGAATTCCAGCATGCCGCGCTGATCGGCGGGCAGGATGTCGGGCGGTAACAGATCGATGATCTGTCCCGTCAGATCCGCGCCGAAATGTCGGGCGAAAGCTTGGCCGTAATGGTGATAGCGGCTGAAATAGGTGTCGCTGTCGATCAGCAGCAGATGATCGGCATGGCTGGAAAATAAAGCCAGGGGATCGTCAAAACCAGATGGGGCGGCAGCGGCGTCGCGCCATATACTCAACAGGTCGGCCAAACGCGGGTCGATGACTTGGCTTACCAGAGACTTCATAAAACTCTAACGCCCCCATATTGCCTGATCTAGGGGTAGCACAGCTTAAGGCCCCCGGCAAAGCCAAGGATTTGTTTATATCCTTAGGTGTGGGGCCTCTAGCCCTTTGCTAAAAGCCTTCAGGCCTGCAACAGGCTGGCGGCGGCGGCGCGGGCTTGGTCGGTGATTTCCGATCCGGCCAGCATGCGGGCGATCTCTTCCTGGCGTTGCGCGGGCGAGAGGGGGGTGACGCGGGTTACGGTGCCGCCCTGGCCGTCATCGCCCTTGGCGACGTGCCAGTGATTAGCGCCCTTGGCGGCGACCTGGGGCGAATGGGTGACCACCAACAACTGCAAATCCGCCGACAGGCGGGCCAAGCGGTCGCCGACGGCAGCGGCCACGGCCCCGCCGATGCCGCTGTCCACTTCGTCAAAGACAATGGTGGGCACCGGGCTGGTGCGGGCCAACACCACCTTTAACGCCAGCATGAAGCGCGACAATTCCCCGCCCGACGCAATCTTGCCCAAGGGGCCGGGGGCGGTGCCGGGATTGGTGGCGACTTCAAAGGCCACCGCATCCATGCCGGTTTCGCTCCAATCGTCTTCCCCCAGCGGGGCAACACGGGTTTGAAAGCGGGCTTTGTCCAGCTTCAGCGGCGGCAATTCGGCGGCGACAGCGCGGTCCAGTTTTTCGGCGGCGGCGATGCGGGCGCGTGATACCGCCTTGGCGGCGTCGGCAAAGGCGGATTTGGCGGCTTTTTCCGCCTGCATCAGGCGGATCAGGCCGTCGCCGCCCGCGTCCAGGGCTTGCAGATCGGCGCTCATGCGGTCGCGCAAGGCAGCCAGATCATCGACGGCGACCCCATGCTTGCGGGCCACGGCGCGCAGGGCGAACAGCCGTTCCTCGACCTTTTCCAAGGCCTGGGGGTCAAGATCAATCGAAGCACTGGCCCGTTCCAGCAAGGCGCGGGCTTCCGCCGTTTCCACAGCGGCGCGGTCCAGGGCGGCGATGACCCCGTCCAGAACCCCTTCGGCCATCGAAGCGACCCGTTCCAAGGCGCGCTGGGCAGACCGCAGATTGCTCTCCACCTCCCCCTTGCCGGTCAGGGCCATCTGGGCGGCGTTCATGCCTTCCACCAGCTTTTCGCCATGCATCATCACGACGCGCTTTTCGGCCAGTTGGCTTTCCTCGCCAGGGTGGGGATCAAGGGCGTTCAATTCCTCGACCGCATGGCGCAGGAATTCTTCTTCCCCCTTGGCTTTCGCCAACGAGACTTCGGCGTCCTTGCGGGCCTTGATGGCGGCGCGCCAGGCGGACCAGCTTTGCTTCAGGGTGGCGGGATCAAGGGCGGCAAAGGCGTCCAGTACCGGGCCGTGGGTGGCCGGGTCCAAAAGACCGTGGCTTTCAAACTGGCCGTGCACTTCCACCAGCAGATCGCCCAGGCGGCGCAGCAGACCGACGCTGACCGGCTGGTCATTGACGAAGGCGCGGGATCGACCATCGGCGGAAACGGTACGGCGCAGCACCAGCCCTTCGCCGGTGGGCATGTCCTGTTCGGCCAGGATGGTCAAGGCGGGATGATCGGCGGGCAGGTCGAAATCGGCGGTCACCGACAACTGATTGCAGCCCTTGCGCACCAATCCGCTGTCGGACCGCGCCCCCAGGGCGAGGCCCAACGAATCCAGCAGGATCGATTTGCCTGCACCGGTTTCACCGGTCAGGACGGTCAGGCCGGGCTGGAAGGCGATATCCAGCCGGTCAATCAGAACGACATCACGGATCGACAGCCCAATCAGCATGGCGGATGCCCGTTACCAGGGCCACCAGCTGGAACCCTTGTCTTCCGCCTGCGGTTCCGGCTTGCCTTCCACCAGCTTATAGCTGTCGGTGTACCATTCGCTGCCGGGATAGTTATACCCCAGCACCGCGCCCGCGCGCTTGGCTTCCTCGGTCAAGCCCAGGGCTTCATAGCATTCGATCAGGCGATGCAGCGCTTCCGGCACATGGGTGGTGGTCTGGTAATTGTCCACCACGTTGCGGAAACGATTGATGGCGGCCAGATATTGGCCCTGCTTTTCGTAATAGCGCCCGATGTTCATTTCCTTGCCCGCCATATGGTCGCGGGCCAGATCAACCTTCAGCTTGGCGTCGCGGGCGTACTTGCTGTTGGGGAAGCGGTCCACCACTTCCTGCAAGGACTTCATCGCCTGTTCGGTGATTTTCTGGTCGCGGCCCACATCGACGATCTGTTCGTAATAGCACAGCGCCTTGAGATAATAGGCGTAGGGCGCGTCCTTATGGCTGGGATGCAACTGAATAAAGCGATCCAGGGCGACGATGGCTTCGTCGAACTTGTTGCGCTGATAAAGCGCGAACGCCGCCATCAACTGCGCCTTGGTGGCCCAGACCGAATAGGGGTGCTGGCGTTCCACTTCGTCGAAGTCCTTGGCGGCCTTCTGATAGTCCTCTTCATTGAGGTCGTTCATCGCCTGATTGTACAGGTCTTCGACGGGGCGTTCCTGATAGGTGCTTTTGTCCTTATCGGAATCGCCCGAACATCCGGCCAGCAACGGCAGGGCCAGGACGGCGGCGGAAAGAGCGGCGCGCAAGCGAAGCGAAGTGGTCATGACCAGAACAAAACCTGCTAAAAAGACATCGGGCCGGCGAGACTATAGCACGCCGGCCCGAATAATCGACAAGATGTGAAAGAGAAATGATCAGGCGGAAGCTGACAGCAGCGGACGCTGGACGGGCGGCAAGGAAACACGCTGGTCGCGGCTTTCCAGCGGCACGATTTCCCAGGCGGTCTTGTCGGCGAACAGGGCGCGCAGCAACTGGTTGTTAAGGGCATGGCCCGAACGGATGCCGTGGAAATGGCCGATGATCGGACCGCCCGCCAGATACAGATCGCCAACGGCGTCCAGGGCTTTATGACGGACGAATTCGTCGTCGTAGCGCAGCCCTTCCTCGTTCAGGATGCCCTGGCCGTCGCTGGCGATGACCACGGCGTTATCCAGCGAACCGCCCTTGCCCAGACCGGCGGCGCGCATGGCGGCCACTTCCTGTTCGAAGCCAAAGGTGCGGGCGCGGCTGACTTCCGACTTGAAGGCATGACCACTCATGGACAGCAGGCATTCCTGACGGCCGATGGTCGGCACCGGGAAGTCGATTTCCATACGGACCGAGAAGCCCGAACCGGGGGTCAGGCTGGCGAACTTGTTGCCATCTTGGACCAAAACCGGCTTCAGGATGCGAACGGCGCGGCGCGGCGCGGCCAGTTCGATGACGCCCGCACATTCCACCAGGAACAGGAACGGGGCGGACGAGCCGTCCATCACCGGCACTTCCGGCCCGGTGATGTCGATGATGGCGTTGTCGATCTGCATGCCCGCCAGAGCGGCCATCAGATGTTCGATGGTGCGCACGCCCACGCCATCGGCGTCGGCCACGCAGGTGTTCATGCGGGTGTCCGAAACGCTGGCCCAGTGGGCAGGGATCAGCGCGCCGTTTCCGGCGATGTCGGTGCGGCGGAACAAGATGCCGGTATCGGCTTCGGCGGGGTGCAGGGTCATGGTGACCTTGGCCCCCGAATGCAGCCCGACGCCGGTGCAGGAGATCGAGGTCTTCAGGGTCCGCTGCTTGACGGTGCCGAACGCGCCCTTGGCCACATTTTCGGCCGGGACGATCACTTCCATATTGGCGCCGCTATCGTACATTTTTTTCAAGCCTTTGCGGTTAACCCGTTTTTGACGCCTCTACATCTAGCAGCCCCCTGTCTAGGGCTCAAATCAATCATTATTACGAATTGTTACGCTGGTGCGAGATGCTGATATTCTTTTAAAAACAATATGTTGCCTTTTATGTCTGATCGCTTGGCATTGGGCTTTGTCACAAAGGCGGGCAAGGGATCGGACCACAAAAGAAAGGGCGCTGGACGGGGGCTAGTCCGTCCAGCGCCCAAGGCGCGGATCGAGGTGTCCTGGCGTCGGGCTTAGTTGGCCTGACGACGCAGGAAAGCCGGGATGTCCAGCATGTCTTCGTCGGACCGCGAGGTGGTCAGACGGTCGGACGGGCTGACGCGGGTCGGCTGCGGCTGAGCAGCCTGGGGCTGAACCTGCGGCTGAGGCTGTTGGATATGCGGCTGTTGAACATGGGCCTGCGGGGCGGGCTGCTGCTGCGGCTGCACCGGCTGAGCCTGGGGAATATAGCTTTGGCCCTGGGGCTGATGCACCGGGCTGCGCTGCGCCTGCGGGGCAGGGGCGGCGGGCTGGCCATAAGCCTGCGAGGTCTTGATGGACTGGGTCAGGCGGTTCAGCAGGCGGGCGGCGCGGTTGGTCTGTTCATGGGACAGACCGGCTTCCGGCTCGATTTCCGGCTGGGGCTGCGACTGATGCAGGTCCAACTGGGGTTCGACGCGGGCGTCATGGCGCGGCTGGGGGGCGTCCATGCGCAGGCTGCCCTGGGCGGGCGCGGCCTGCATGGCGGGCTGGGCCTGAGCCCCCATGCGCGGACCGGCCGGGGGGATGGCATGTTCGCGCACCGTCATCTGCGGCTCGGCGCGATAGGACGGCTGATAGGCCGGTTCACGCACTTGCGGCTGGGCGACATGAGGTTGGGCCGCATAGGACTGCGCCGCCTGCGGCTGAGCCACATGGGGTTGCGCCACATGGGGCTGCTGGCTGACCGGCTGGGCCGGGACAGCGGCAGGCTGGGCATAGGTCGGTTCGGCCGCCATCGGGCGCGGCTGCGGGGCCGGGCGACGGATTTCCTGGGTGACCGACAACACGGTGGGCTTGACGGTCTGGGCGC
>JASLCK010000301.1 GCA_030151865.1 Rhodospirillaceae bacterium
TCGACCGACGGTCTGACCCGCGGTCAGGAAGTGGTCGATACCGGCGCTCCGATCTCGGTGCCGGTCGGCCCCGAAACCCTGGGCCGCATCATCAACGTTATCGGTGACGTCATCGACGAACGTGGCCCCATCGGCACCACCAAGACCGCCCCGATCCATGCTCAGGCCCCGGAATTCGTCGAACAATCGACCGAAACCGAAATCCTGGTCACCGGCATCAAGGTCATCGATCTGCTGGCCCCTTACGCCAAGGGCGGTAAGATCGGCCTGTTCGGCGGCGCCGGCGTGGGCAAGACCGTGTTGATCATGGAACTGATCAACAACGTTGCTAAGGCTCACGGTGGTTACTCGGTGTTCGCTGGCGTGGGTGAACGTACCCGCGAAGGCAACGATCTGTACCACGAAATGATCGAATCCGGCGTTATCAAGCTGGACGGCCCGGGCTCCAAGGTGGCTCTGGTGTACGGCCAGATGAACGAACCGCCGGGCGCCCGTGCCCGCGTCGCTCTGTCCGGCCTGACCCTGGCCGAATACTTCCGCGACGAAGAAGGTCAGGACGTGCTGTTCTTCGTGGACAACATCTTCCGCTTCACTCAGGCTGGTTCCGAAGTGTCCGCTCTGCTGGGCCGTATTCCGTCGGCCGTGGGTTATCAGCCCACTCTGGCCACCGAAATGGGCAACATGCAGGAACGCATCACCTCGACCAAGAAGGGTTCGATCACCTCGGTCCAGGCCATTTACGTGCCTGCCGATGACTTGACCGACCCGGCTCCGACCACTTCGTTCGCCCACTTGGACGCCACCACCGTGTTGAACCGCGCCATCGCCGAGCTGGGCATCTACCCGGCCGTCGATCCGCTCGACTCGACCTCGCGCGTGTTGGACCCCAAGGTCGTCGGTGACGTGCACTACAAGACCGCCCGCGATGTGCAGCGTATCCTGCAGACCTATAAGTCCCTGCAGGACATCATCGCCATCCTGGGCATGGACGAACTGTCGGAAGAAGACAAGCTGGTCGTGGCCCGTGCCCGTAAGATCCAGCGCTTCCTGTCGCAGCCGTTCCATGTGGCCGAAGTGTTCACCGGTTCGCCGGGCAAGCTGGTCGCTCTGGAAGACACCGTGAAGGGCTTCAAGGGCATCGTCGCTGGCGAATACGACCACCTGCCCGAAGCTGCCTTCTACATGGTTGGCGGCATCGAGGAAGCGGTCGAAAAGGCCAAGAAGATGGCTGCCGAAGCCGCCTAAGGATAAGGTGAAGCATGGCTGAGAAGGTCGAATTCGAGCTGGTCTCGCCCGAGCGCCTGGTGATTTCCGAGCCCGTCGAAATGGTCGTCGTGCCCGGTGCCGAAGGTGATTTCGGTGCGCTGCCGCACCACGCGCCGATGATCACCTCGGTTCGTCCGGGTGTCATCGACATCTATCAAAGCGGCGTTGTCAGCGACCGCATCTTCGTTGCCGGCGGCTTTGCCGAAGTCAACGAAACCCGCGTCACCGTACTGGCCGAAGAAGCCATCAAGATTGATGATCTTCGTCAGGACGATGTTGCGGCCCGTCTCAAGGCGGCTGAAGAAGCCGTCGAAGAAGCGGATGGCGAGTTGGCCCGTGGGCTGGCTCAGAAGTCGCTGAAGATTGCCCAGGCCATGCAGGCCGCTCTGAACCAGGGTCCGGCCCACTAAGCCGGTCCTGACGGGGCCGCAAGGCGTCGTGATCAGGGTTAAAGCATTGGAAAGGCCGGTGGAAATCCACCGGCCTTTTTCTTTACAGGGCTTGCTTGTCGCTTGTTCCGGCGCGATATAATGACAAACACCGTAGGCGGTTCTTGGAAAGAGGCTGGTCGATGCCGCGTTGGAGCCCTGAGGATATTCACTGGGACCGCTTTGATCCGTCCCGCGTGAATCCCGACTTGTTGAAGCTGGTGAAAGCGGCGTCGCTGACCGAATACAATGCCGCCCAATACACCCAGTATCTGAAAAACGTCTTCGCCGACGATGCCGAGTTCGCCGAATTGGTGGCCGAATGGCAGGTTGAGGAAGAACAGCATGGCCGCATGTTGGGGCGTTATGCCCATCTGGCGGACCCCAGCTTTGACTTCGAAGCGGCGTTCAAGGCTTTCAAGGAAGGCTACACCATTCCGGTTGATCTGACGGAATCAGTCCGTGGCTCACGCGTTGGCGAATTGCAAGCCCGCTGCATTGTCGAGACCGGCACCAGTTCTTTCTATACCGCCATGGCTGAAGCCACTGACGAACCGGTATTGCAGGAAATCGCGCGCCACATTGCCGCCGACGAATTCCGGCATTATCGCCTGTTCCTGGACGGCATTGGCCGTTATCAACCCAAGGAACGGGTATCGATGCTGTCGCGCCTTAAGGTCACGGTGGGACGTCTGAAGGAAACCGACGACGACGAACTCGCCTTTGCCTATCACTGCGGCAATGAATTGGGGATGGCGGTTTATGACCATGGCCGCTGCAATTCTGCCTATGCCCGGTTGGCTTATGGGATGTATCAGCAGCATCATGCCCAGCGGGTGGTCCGCATGATCTTCAAGGCGACTGGTCTTAATCCCCAAGGCTGGCTGAGCGGCAAAGTGGGTGATTGGGCCTGGAAAAAAGTTTGCCAACGCAGTGACCGCGCCTTGGCGGCTTGATCCACCGAAGTTTTTGACAGCAACAGGCCGCGATGGGGCTTTCCCGTCGCGGCCTGTTGTTTTATGGAGCTATCAACAAGGGATCAAGAAAGCGGACGGCTTGGCGCGCGAAGATCGGGCGCAGATGCATGTTGTCGGAAAATTTGGGCTCCCCTTCGCCAAAAAACGGCGAGCAAAGGC